>DAISJF010000443.1:0-2398 GCA_036821625.1 Rhodanobacteraceae bacterium | reverse complement strand
CCGCCATCGGCGGACAACAGGATCGTGCTCGCGTGCTCGAGGCCGAAGCAGGCGCCGAACAGAGTCAGCAGATAGGCCTCGGCCGGCGATGTCCATACGACCACGTGCGTCGGGTCGGGCGCATCCCAATCGGTCACGCTCGCGGAGTTGAACGCGCGAACATTGCCCTTGATGTAACGCCGGTAGTCCGCCGTCGTGGGTCGCGGCTTTTCGGCGTTCGAAGCCGACGCGCCGCGGTCACGCACCGGTGCCTGCGTGCACGCGGCGAGGAGCAGCGCCAAAGGGATGGGGACAAGCATTCGGGCGATTCGCATGATCCGTCTCCGCAGGCGTGCTCGGCGCACGCTCCAGCCGGCGATCCGACGCGCCCGAAGCAGGGACACGCAACAGCGCGAGAAGTTCGCCGAGTTCATTACGGACTACGACGCGCGACGCAACAACGTCGTCGCAGGCATTAACTCGACTGCAACACCACATTAACCCATCCAACACCGTAGCTCCGTATGCTTCGGTCGTCGCAACGGAGCAGTACGATGAATACCTCGCGCCACACCGAAGTCAACGTATTGGGATACAAGATCGATCACGTCCTCGCGCACCCCGTCGTATCGCCCATCGCGGGCAAGGAAGCCGCACGCGGCGACGGCCTCGACAGCTGGCGCGAAGTGCTGTGTCCGGTCAGCGGCAGCGTGCTCGCGCGGTTTTCCTCGCGCGCGGAAGCCGAGCGCTACATCATCGATCGCGAGCTCGACAACGCTCGCCGAGCGATGCATCTCGACGCCGCGTAGCCGCTGGGTGTTGATCCGCCGCGTTCCTGGGTGAACTCCGCGGACGCCACGCCGCACGAAAGCGTCAAAGTCTGTCGGGCGAATCCGGCCTGACAGCATGCGGCAACCGACGATCTATCACAATCCCCGTTGTTCGAAATCGCGCGCGACGCTCGAACTGCTCACCGCGCGCGGTTTCGCGCCGCGCATTGTCAACTATCTCGAAACACCGCTTTCGCCGGCGGAGCTCGAAAAGCTTCTCTCGCTGCTCGGTCTCGAGCCGCGCGATGTATTGCGCAGGGAGGAGGACGAATACTCCGACCTCGGCCTCGCCGATCCGAAGTTGACGCGGCGCGAGCTGGTCGCGGCGATCGCGAAGCATCCGCGTCTGCTGCAGCGGCCGATCGTCGTCGTCGGCGACAAGGCGGCGATCGGGCGCCCGCCCGAAGCCGTGCTGGCGATCCTGCCGGACTGACGCGATGGACAAGCTGCAAGCGATGCAGTTGTTCACGCGCGTGGTCGACACCGGTAGCTTCACCGCCGCGGCCGAGCAAATGGGCATTTCGCGCGCGCTTGCCAGCAAGCTGATCCAGAATCTCGAGGACACGCTCGGCGTGCGTCTGCTCAACCGCACGACGCGCCGGCTGAGTCTCACCGAATCGGGACAGAACTACTATCAGCGCGTCAGCGACGTGCTGACGCGACTCGGCGAAGCCGAAGCCGAAGCGACCGAGCTGCAGGTCGATCCGCGCGGGCGCCTGCGCATCAGTGCGCCGATCCCGTTCTCGACCGTTCACCTCGCGCCCGCGCTCGCTGAATTCCAGCGCCTGCATCCGCGCGTCGAGCTGGACCTGAACCTCAACGATCGCCGCGTCGATCTCGTCGAAGAAGGTTTCGATCTCGCCGTGCGCATCTCGCAGCTCGCCGATTCGTCGCTGATGGCGCGCAAGATCGCACCGTGCCGCATGGTCGCGGTCGCCTCGCCGGCCTACCTCGCCGCGAACGGCGAGCCGCACGTGCCGGCCGACCTCGCCCGGCACGAATGTCTGCGCTACACGCTGACGCCGAACAGCGAGGCGTGGGAGTTCGAGCGCGACGGCGTCCATACGCAGGTGCCCGCGCACGCGCGGCTGGCCGTCAACAACGGCGACTTCATCGCGGCCGCGGCCGCGGCGGGGATGGGCGTGGCGCGGCTGCCGACTTTCATCGTCGCCGATCACCTCCACACGGGCCGCCTCCGGCGCATCCTCGTCGACTGGACGCTGCCGCCGCTCGCGGTCTATGCGGTCTATCCCCACACGCGCGCGCTGCCGGCCAAGACGCGGCGGCTGATTGATTTTCTGGTCGAGCGGTTCGGGCCGGAGCCGTATTGGGATCGCGATTTGCCCTGAGCCCATCCCCTCTCCCGCTTGCGCCTTGTCCCCTCTCCCGCTTGCGCTCTGTCCCTCTCCCGCTCGCGCTTTGTCCCCTCTCCCGCTTGCGGGAGAGGGCTAGGGTGAGGGCAAGTCGGAGTGATGCGCCTCATCAAAGAGCGACATCGTGACAGGTAGACGCAAGCGTTTCCCTCACCCCAACCCTCTCCCGCAAGCGGGAGAGGGGGAACGGAGCGCTTTGCGAATTCGTGCCTAAAC
>DAISJF010000442.1:0-2399 GCA_036821625.1 Rhodanobacteraceae bacterium | reverse complement strand
GCGCGCTGCTCGGCTGCCGACGCGTATCTTCGCCCGGCGCTCGAACGCTCGCGCGGGTGGGCGACGATGGCGGCGACCGCGACGCGCGGAGGAAATCTCGACGTAGTGACCGGCGCATTGACCACGCGCGTGCTGTTCGACGGGACGCGCGCGGTCGGCGTCGAATACCGACGCGGCGGCGGCGTCGAACGCGCCGATGCTGCCCGCGTGATCCTTGCCGGCGGCGCGATCAATTCGCCGCAGCTGCTGATGCTTTCGGGCATCGGCCCGGCCGATCATCTGCGCGAGCACGGCATCGCGGTCGTGCATGATCTTCCGGGCGTCGGCGCGAACCTGCAGGATCATCTCGACATCTGCACGCTGGTGCGCTCGACGCAGCCGATCACCTACGACAAGACCAGCGACATCGCGGTCGCGCTCGAATTCCTGTTCAAGCGCAGCGGCATCGGCACATCGAACATCGCCGAGGCCGGCGGCTTCGTGCGCTCGCGCCGCGCGCCCGACGCGCGCTGCGACCTGCAGTTCCATTTCGTCCCGGCGCTGCTCGACCAGCACGGCCGCCATCGGCTCGACGGCCACGGCTACACGCTGCACGCGTGTGCGCTTCGGCCGAAGAGCCGCGGTGCGATCCGGTTGAAGTCACCCGATCCGGCGGTGCACGCCGAGATCCGTCCGAACTACCTCGGCGACGCCGAAGGCAATGATCTGGCGATGCTAATCGAAGGCGCGAAGATCTCCCGCGAAATCTTCGCGCAGGCGCCGTTCGCGCCGTATCGCGGCGAGGAGATCTTTCCCGGAGCGGGCGCGACGACCGACGCCGATCTCGAAACCTTCGTGCGGCGCAAGGCCGAAACGATCTACCACCCGGTCGGCACCTGCCGGATGGGCCGCGACGACGGCGCCGTCGTCGACAGCGAATTGCGCGTGCGCGGAGTGGAAGGCTTGCACGTCGTCGATGCATCGGTGATGCCGAGCCTGATCGGCGGGAATACGAACGCGCCGACGATCATGATCGCCGAGCGCGCCGCGGATCTCCTGACTTCTCGCTAGGCGAGCCGCCGCATCAGAGCGCCTGCTCGAACTCCGGCACGATCTTGAACAGATCGCCGACCAGGCCGAAATCAGCGATCTCGAAGATCGGCGCCTCGGCATCCTTGTTGATCGCGACGATCGTGCCGGCGTCCTTGATGCCGGTCAGATGCTGGATCGCGCCGGAGATGCCGATCGCTATGTATAGCTCGGGCGCGATGATCTTGCCGGTCTGGCCGACCTGAAGATCGCTCGGCACATAGCCTGCGTCGACCGCAGCACGCGATGCGCCCACCGCTGCGCCGAGCTTGTCGGCGAGCGCGTAGATGATCTTGAAATTGTCGGCCGAACCGAGCGCGCGACCGCCCGAGACGACGCGCGAGGCGCCCTGAAGGTCGGGCCGATCGCTCTTGCCCTGCGCGAGCCCGACGAAGCGCGTGTGCTTCGGCAGCGCGACGTCCAGCGACAGCGACTCGATCGGCGCGGCGTTCGTCCCGCTGCCGGCAGCCGCGTAGGAGGCAGTACGAACCGTCGCGACGAGCAGCTGATCCGCCGGCGCTTCGACCGTCACGATCGCATTGCCGGCGTAGATCGGGCGCTTGAACATGTGCTCCGCTTCCACGGCCATCACGTCCGAAACCTGCGCGACGCCGAGCAGCGCGGCGAGGCGCGGTGCGAGATCCTTGCCGAACGTCGTCGACGGGGCGAGCACGTGCGTATAGCCACCCTGGGCAACCGCGGCGACCTGCGGCGCCTGCACGGCGGCGAGCGCATGCGCGTTCTCGGCGCGCGCGACGGTCAGCACTTTCGCCACGCCGTCGATCTTCGCGGCTTCCGCGGCGATCCCTGCGACATCGGCTGCCAGCACGAGCACATCGATCGCAGCGGGCTTGAGATCCTTCGCGCACGTGACGCAGCGCGCGGTGCTCGCATTGAGTTTCCCGTCGAGGTGTTCGGCGATGATCAGGACTTTGCTCATGGGTTCGTTCCGTCATTCCGCGCCGCAGGCGCTCTCTTTTCCCCTCTCCCGCTTGCGGGATAGGGCAGGGTGAGGGTTCTCTTGGCGCAAAGCTCCACTCCCGCACGCGGGAGAAGGAAAAACAAGCGTTACAAAAGCCCCTTCGATTTCAGCGCGGCAACGAGCTCGCCGACATCCTTGACCATTACGCCCTTGCTGCGCTTCGCCGGCGGCGCATAGCGCGTGGTCTTCAACCTGTCGCCCGACTCGACGCCGAGATCGGCGAGCTGCAGCGTCTCGATCGGCTTCGCCTTCGCTTTCATGATGTCCGGCAGCTTGATGAAGCGCGGCTCGTTCAGGCGCAGATCGGTCGTGATCACGCCGGGCAGATCGATCTCGATCGTCTCGAGGC
>DAISJF010000441.1:0-2408 GCA_036821625.1 Rhodanobacteraceae bacterium | reverse complement strand
GTCCCAGTTGCGCGCGCTGTTCGCCGCTTCGGGAATCGAAGTCGTCATCGCCGCGACGATCGCGCCCGTGCCCTCGTACTGGCAGAGCTTGAGCGTGATCGCGGCGCGGATGACCGCGTCCTGCCAATCCGCCGGGATCGAAAGATAGCGCACCCATTCGCGCCAGTAGTCGAGCGTCGCGTCGAGCGCGTCGCGCGCAAGACGCGAGGGCGCTTCGGTCAACGTCTCGTCCGGGCCGAGCACGACGTGCATCTCGCGATCGAGCAGGAACGGCAGCTCGTCGCGCAGCATCGGCAGCGGCGCGTCGGTGGTCGCGCGCAGCACGACGTCGTCGAGCAGAAAACGCAGATGGTTCGATCCGAACGTACGCTCGGGTACGCGCACGCCGTACCCGACCAGCGGCCGCAGGCGCAGCGTGACGCGCGGCGCACCGGCGAGCGGGCGGATCGTGCGTACCAGGCTCATCGGGTGGAAGATGCGGCCGTGCTGCTTGAAGCGCGGCGCGAAGTCGGTGATCTCGATGGCGCTCTCGTCCCTCGCGGAGAGCCGCGTGACCAGCACCGCCGTGTTCTCGACGTAGTACTGCGTGCTCGCGACCATGCCGTCGAGGCGCACGTCGAAATGACCGCGATCATCGAGCGTTGGCGACAGCAACGAACAGAACACCGGATCGCCGTTGAAGGAAGGCAGGCAGCACCAGACCATGCGGCCGTTGCGATCGATCAGCGCGCTGACGCTGCCGTTGCCGACGATGCCGAGATCGAGCGTCGCGACGTAGCCGGTCATCGCGCGGCCTCCGTTTCCTGCAGCAGCGCAGCCATCCATGCGCGCGCCGCCGCCGGGCTGGCGAGCGCGTGATGCGCGGCGGTAGGGCGCCGCGCGCCGACCAGGATGCTCATCCCGCCGAGCGCGTTGGCTTCGGCGAACGCATCCTCGTCGGTGACGTCGTCGCCGACCATCCAGGGCGTACGCTCCGCGAACGGCGCGAGCTGCATGAGGCGCGCGAGCGCGGTGCCCTTGTCCGCATGCCGCGGCTTGAGCTCGATCACGAGCTGTCCCTGCAGAAGCTCGAAGTCGGTGCCGGCGAGATCGAGCAGCCCGATCGCCGCGCGCCGAACCGCGAGCTCGGCATCGGGCACCGCGCGGTAATGCAGTGCGATCGCAGCGCCCTTGTCCTCGACGAGCAGACCCGGAATCGCCGCGCCGAGCTCGTCGGCCTTCGCCCGCACCGCGATCAGGTTCGCGCCGGGTGGCGCTGTCTCGAGCACGACGCCACCGGGTCCACGCAGCTCGGCGCCGTGCAGCCCGGCCGCTGCGACTTGGTCGAGACCGAAGAGCGCATCGATCTGGCGAAGCGATCGGCCGCTGAGCACCGCCAGCGCGCCGCCGAGTCGCTCATGCAGCGCGATCAGTGTCGCGCGCAGGGACGGTTCGACGACGACGCTTTCGGGGCGTTCGGCAAGATCGAGCAGGGTGCCGTCGACATCGATGAACAAAGCGATCGACGCGACGTCCGCCTGAGGCGGGGGCGTCAGGACGTCGGCTTCGGTGGTGGAGGAATAGACGGAATTCATGGCGGGCGGATCGCGCAGAAAACCGCGGCAGGACAACGGCGTCGCGCTGACGCAACTCATTGTTGCGATTGCGCATGTACGGCGCCTGACGCGGAAACGCCGGGACCGCGGATGCGGTGCGCGCGTTATTTCAGCGATGGGACGCCGAGAAGGCCGCGCCGGACCAGCCACTCGCGCGCGTCTTCCGCGTCACGCTCGAACCATGCGCGCGCGGAACCGAGACGGAACGTGTAGCCCCAGCGATCCATGTCGTCGCAAAGCCGCACGCCGCCGACATCCGGCAGCTCGTCGGCCAGCACGATCTGCAGATAGCACGCGGCGTCCTCCTCGGCCTGCGAGTCGGAAGCGTTCGTGTGAATGCGATCGCGTCGCTCGACCGGCGCAACGATCAGATGACAGGCCTCGTGCAGCAGCGAATGCACGGGCGTGTCGGCGCGCACGTACACGGTGTTCGCGATCACGCCGGCTTCGGACTCGCCCCAGTAGCTCCCCGGAATCGGCGCATCGTCGCCGACGCATTCGAGCGCGAGGCCGTAGCGCCGCAGCAGCGCGCCGGCGGCGGCGAGATCGATCGACGACAGGCGAAGCACGTCGTTCGATGCGGAGCCGACGGCATCGTGCATTTCCGCTTCCGGTGTTTTTTTGCAGATCGGCCCGGCGGCTCCGTCGTCGGCCTTCAGGCTTCGCCCGCGGCAGCGGTCGCGTCGGAATTCGCCGTGGCCTTCGGTTCGCGGTTCGCAACAGGACCGGCAGGACCACCGTTGCGATCCGGCAGTGCGACCGTCAGCTCGAGCACCTCGTTGTCGCCGTCGCGCTCGACGTGGATTTCGACCG
>DAISJF010000440.1:0-2424 GCA_036821625.1 Rhodanobacteraceae bacterium | reverse complement strand
ACATCATCAACCTCGAGAAGACGCTCCCGCTCTTCACCGACGCGATGAACTTCATTTCGGGCCTCGCGCAGAAGCGCGGCACGGTCCTGTTCGTCGGCACCAAGCGCTCCGCGCGTGACGCGATCAAGGAAGAGGCGACGCGTTGCGGCATGCCCTACGTCGCCGCGCGCTGGCTGGGCGGCATGCTGACCAATTTCCGCACCGTCAAGGGTTCCATCGCCCGGCTCAAGGAGCTCGAGACGATGGCGACCGACGGCACCTACGAGAAGCTCGTCAAGCACGAAGTCCTGCGCCTCGCGCGCGAGCGCGAGAAGCTCGAGAAATCGCTCGGCGGCATCAAGGACATGAACCGGCTGCCCGATGCGTTGTTCGTGATCGACATCGGCCACGAGAACATCGCGGTGCTCGAAGCGAAGAAGCTCGGCATCCCGGTCGTCGCGGTCGTCGATACGAACTACGACCCGGCGCTGGTCGACTACGCGATCCCGGGCAACGACGACGCGATCCGCGCCGTGCAGCTCTACGTGCGCGCCGCCGCCGACGCGGTGCTTGAAGGCAAGGCCGCCGCGCCCCAGGTTGCGGTCAGCGAGAAGGACGAGTTCGTCGAGCTCGACGCCGAAGGCAACCCGGTCACCAAGGAAGCGGCCGACAGCCGCGAACGCGACAACCGCCGCAGGCCCGCACCGCGCAAGGCGCCGGCCAAGCGTGCGCCGGCGCGCCGCGCGGCCGCACCGAAGCCCGCCGCCAAGCCCGAGCGAACCGAGGAAGCCCCCGAGGCCGACTCGGGCGCGACCGAGTAAGGCGAGCCTGTCACGCGCGGGCGGCATGCTGAGCGCGCCGTTCGCGCCGCGATCCAGCGAAAGACGCCGATCGCAAATGGCAGATAGCGAATCTCAAGCGCGGCCCCGCGCCTCTGTTTCGCGATGTGCCATTTGCCGGCGTGACGAATCGAGGTCTTGAATCATCGTGCGGCGCGCAACCGTGCCGCACCCATCGAGGACACCATGGAAATCACCGCACAACTGGTCAAGGAACTGCGCGAGCGCTCGGGCGCCGGCATGATGGAGTGCAAGAAGGCGCTCACGCAGAACAACGGCGACATCGACGTCGCGATCGAATGGCTGCGCAAGCAGGGTCTCGCCAAGGCCGACAAGAAGGCGAGCCGCGTCGCCGCCGAAGGCCGCATCGTGCTCGCCGGCCCTGAGACAAGTGGAAACGGCGGCAAGGCCGTGCTCGTCGAGGTCAACAGCGAGACGGACTTCGTCGCCAAGGACGAGAATTTCGTCAAGTTCGCCAACGAGGTCGCGAAGACCGCGCTCGCGAACGGCGCAAACGACGTCGAAGCGCTGAAGTCCGCGAAGACGAGCTACGGCCCGACGGTCGAGGAAGCCCGCCAGTGGCTGATCGCGAAGATCGGCGAGAACATCCAGGTGCGTCGTCTGGCGCGCATCGACAGCACGAACAACGTCGGCGCCTACGTGCACGGCGGCCGGATCGGCGTGCTGGTCGAGGTCAAGGGCGGCTCAGCCGAACTCGCGCGCGGCCTCGCGATGCACGTTGCGGCGATGAATCCGCCGTACATCTCGGCGCAGCACGTGCCGGCCGAGTTCGTCGCCAAGGAAAAAGAGATCGAGCTCGCCAAGATGTCGGACAAGGAGAAGGCCAAGCCGGCCGAGATCCTCGAGAAGATCATCAGCGGCAAGGTCAACAAGATCATCAACGAGAACACGCTGACCGGGCAGCCGTACGTGATCGACATGAACGAGACGGTCGGCAACGTGCTGAAGAAGGAAGGCGCGGAGGTGCTCGCGATGCATCGGCTTGCGGTGGGTGAAGGCATCGAGAAGCCGCCGCAGGGCGATGACTTCCGCACGGAAGTGCTGAAGCAGGCCGGACTCCATTGATGGCGTCGTCCCGGCGAAAGCCGGGACCCATTTTGATCCTGCCCGTCGACGCCGAAGGGCACGGTGGATTCCGGCTTTCGCCGGAATGACGATGACGGTGGTTCCCGCCTGAGACAACAAGGCCGCGCCAAGCGCGGCCTTTTCTTTTGCCGCTACAATGCGACCGTTTTGCCGCCCGGAACGGACCGCATGCCCGCCGACATCAAGTACAAGCGCATCCTGCTGAAACTCTCCGGCGAAGCGCTGATGGGCGAGGCGGACTACGGCATCGATCCGAAAGTCCTGCTCCGGCTCGCGCGCGAGATCATCGAAGTGCAGCGCGCCGGCGTGCAGGTCGGCGTCGTCATCGGCGGCGGCAACATCTTCCGCGGTGCGGGTCTCGCCGCCTCGGGCATGGACCGCGTGACCGCCGATCACATGGGCATGCTGGCGACGGTCATGAACGCGCTCGCGATGCAGGACGCGATCGAGAAGGCCGGCGGATTCGCGCGCACGATGAGCGCGATCCAGATCCACGACG
>DAISJF010000439.1:0-2427 GCA_036821625.1 Rhodanobacteraceae bacterium | reverse complement strand
CGGTTCCGTCGACCTTGCGCGCGTCGACGTTCGCGGGCACCCGCGCCGTCGCACCGGCGCCCGCGCACGAGCTCTCGCGCGAAGCCGCGCGGCGACGATCGAGCGCCGAGCTCGCGCAATGCAGCGGCAAGCTCACGCTGCGCCTCGAAGACGATGCGCCCGCGGACGGTCCTCGCGCGATCTTCAGCGTCGATCTGTTCGATCCGTGCTGGCTCTGGCCCGACGCCTCGCTCGACGGCATCGGCGGCATTGCCGCACGCGTCGGACAGATTCCCTACAACTTCCAGCTCGCGAAGGACGTCGCGAATATCGTGCCGCGGCCCGCGCCGCGATCGCCGCGCGGCGAGCTGCTCGTGATGCGCGACGGCTGCAAGGGCACGCGGCTCGCATCGATTCCGCTCGACGAGGCCAGCATGAACCCGGCACTGACGACACTTTCGGCTTCCTGGGCGCCGATCGCCGGATCGCACGATCTCTGCTTCGAGTTCACCGGCCGCGGCGTCGATCCGCTCTGGGCCATCGACAGCATCGAGCTGATCGCGTCCGGACGCTGAGGTCGCACGTCGCACGGAACCGTGACCCGTGCATGCGCGCACGCGGCTTGGCACGGAGCTTGATTGTTACCTGATCGAGGAAACGGATTGCCTTCCGTCCGGGCGGGCGGAACTCGAAGGATCGTGAACGGGCGCACACCTCGAAGCTCCACGAACGCCGCGTTTTCGGCGGCGCCGGGTTGCTGCGGCCTTCGCTCCGGGTCTTTTCCGGTCGCGAAGGGTTCCGCAGCGTGCTCCAGGACGCGCGCACCGCAACTTGCGAGTGGATTGACGTATGAACCACGCTTTCTTGGTCACTGAACGACATTCCTCGGCAAATGACGCCGGTTCGCGCTCGGATTCGATGCGAACGGGCCTTCCCGTAAAGCCGGAAACCTGCGTGCGCGATACGGCCGCGGTCGATGTGCGCAACTGGCACTCGATGGAGTACTGGGCCCGCTGGCTCGGCATCAGCGAACAGCAGCTCATGCGCGCAGTCCGCGTGGCCGGCACCAACGTCGCCACGATCGAGGCGCACCTGGCCGAACGCCGCGCGCGGCGCCAGCGCAGACGCGCGGCCGAGGCCGTCGTCACCGGCTGAAAACGTAAAGGCGCGTCTGCTCGGGCGCGCTGAATCTCCGTCCCACTTCGGGGCCTGTAGCGAAACCGTCACGTCGCCACGCATACTCGGATCATTTCGTCCGGGAGTGAGGCCATGCACGGTCGCGCAATGCTCGTTCTGTATTCGGCGCTCGGCGTCGTCGCGTGCTCGACGACCGCGCCGGTCCATCACGATGCCGCATCGGCGCGGATCGACGTGCCGGTGATCCATCATCCGGATCAGGAAACGCCGGACTGGTGGTTTCTCGCCGGCGCCGCCGCCGCGAACGCGAACGCTCCGAAGAACGCGCACGCGAAGAACGCGATCGTGTTTCTCGGCGACGGCATGAGCATCACGACGATCACGGCCGCGCGCATCCTCGAAGGACAGCGCGCCGGCGAATCGGGCGAAGAGCATCGCCTTTCGTTCGAGAACTTTCCGGCGACCGCGCTCAGCCGCACCTACGAAACCGACTTCCAGACCGCCGACTCCGCCGGCACGATGACCGCGATCATGAGCGGCGTGAAGACGCGCGCCGGCGTGATCGGCGTCGACCAGGTCGCCGAACGCGGCAACTGCGCGTCCGGTCGCGGCCACGAAACGGTCAGCGCGCTCGAGCTTGCCGCCCGCGCCGGGCAATCGACCGGCGTGCTGACTACGACGCGCATCACGCACGCGACGCCGGCCGCGACCTACGGCCATATCGCCGATCGCGACTGGGAAGCGGACGCGGAGATCCCGCCGGAACAGCGCGCGCCGGATTGCATCGACCTCGCGCGCCAGCTCGTCGAGTTTCCGCTCGGCGGCGGCATCGACGTTGCGCTCGGCGGCGGCCGCACCGAGTTCATGACGGCCGATCAGCGCGATCCCGAATATCCGTCGCTGCCGGGCAAGCGCCTGGACGGACGCGACCTGATCGCCGACTGGAAGAAGATGCCGGGCGCCGCATATGTGTGGAACGAAAAACAGCTCGCCGCGATCGATTTCGCGCACACGCAGCATCTGCTCGGCCTGTTCGAGCCCGAGCACATGCGCTTCGAAACCGAGCGCGCGAAAGACCCGGCCGGCGAGCCGAGCCTTTCCGAAATGACTCGTGCTGCGCTGTCGGTCCTGAAGCAGAATCCGAAAGGCTTCTTCCTGATGGTCGAAGGCGGCCGCATCGATCACGGTCACCATGCCGGCAACGCGTATCGGGCGCTGACCGAGACGATCGAGTTCGCCAAGGCCGTCAAGGTCGCGACCGAAATGACGTCGGCCGACGACACGCTCATTCTCGTTACTGCCGACCACAGC
>DAISJF010000438.1:0-2439 GCA_036821625.1 Rhodanobacteraceae bacterium | reverse complement strand
GGCGGCGTCGGTCTCGGCGCATTGCTGATTCCAATGCACGGGCGTCTGGTCGCGGCCGAGGCGCTGACGACCCGGATGGACGTGGCGACGAAGAAGCGGCTGGCCGATGTCGCGCTCAATACGGCCAAGTCCGGCGGCGCGAGCTACTGCGACGTGCGCATCGGACGCTACCTGCGCCAGTTCGTGATCACGCGCGAGGACAAGGTGCAGAACGTCGTCAACACCGAATCGTCCGGCGTCGGCATCCGCGTCATCGCGAACGGCACGTGGGGATTCTCGGCGACGAGCGACATGGACAGCGATTCCGTCGCCCGGGCCGTCAAGCAGGCGCTCTCGATCGCGAAGGCGAACTCGCGCCTGCAGGCCGAGCCGGTGCAGCTTGCGCCGGCCAAGGGCGTCGGCGAAGTGTCGTGGTCGACGCCGATCGTCAAGAACGCGATGGAAGTGCCGATCAAGGACAAGGTCGATCTCCTGCTCGACGTCAACGCGGCGGCGATGCAGGCCGGCGCGAGCTTCATCCGCTCGATCCTGTTCCTGGTCAACGAGCAGAAATACTTCGCTTCCAGCGACGGCTCGTACATCGATCAGGACATCCACCGCATCTGGGCGCCGACGCAGGTCACCGCCGTGGACAAGGCCAGCGGCAAGTTCCGCACGCGCGACGGCCTCTCGGCGCCGCGCGGCATGGGCTACGAATACCTCGACGCGAAACCCGAGCATCGTCTCGCACTGCCGGGCGGCGCGGTCGTCTATTCCGATTCGTACAACATGAAGGAAGACGCGATCGCCGCGGCGAAGCAGGCCAAGGAAAAGCTGACCGCGCCGTCGGTCAAGCCGGGCAAGT
Source organism: Rhodanobacteraceae bacterium (assembly GCA_036821625.1). Lineage (GTDB taxonomy): Bacteria > Pseudomonadota > Gammaproteobacteria > Xanthomonadales > Rhodanobacteraceae > Dokdonella_A. The sequence goes on along the minus strand of DAISJF010000438.1, from coordinate 1,595 downwards.
ACGATCTCGTGCTCGATCCCTCGCACCTCTGGCTCACGATCCACGAATCGGTCGGCCACGCCACCGAGCTCGATCGCGTGCTCGGCTACGAGGCGAACTACGCCGGCACGAGCTTCGTCACGCTCGACAAGTGGAAATCGAAGAACTTCAAGTACGGCAGCGACAAGGTCACGATCTTCGCCGACAAGACGCAGCCCGGCACGCTCGGCGCGGTCGGCTACGACGACGAAGGCATCAAGACCCAGCGCTGGGACCTGATCAAGGACGGCATCCTCGTCAACTATCAGGTCATCCGCGACCAGGCGCACATCCTCGGCCTCGATCACTCGCAAGGCTGCTGCTACGCCGATTCGTGGTCGAGCGTGCAGTTCCAGCGCATGGCCAACGTCTCGCTCTCGCCGGGCAAGGACAAGCTCACGCCCGACGAGATGATCAAGAATGTCGAGAACGGCATCTACATCGTCGGCGACGGCTCGTTCTCGATCGACCAGCAGCGCTACAACGCGCAGTTCGGCGGCCAGCTGTTCTACGAGATCAAGAACGGCAAGGTCACGCAGATGATCGAGGACGTCGCCTACCAGATGCGCACGCCGGAATTCTGGAACTCGTGTGTCGCGGTCTGTGACGAGAAGGACTACCGCTTCGGCGGCTCGTTCTTCGACGGCAAGGGCCAGCCCGGCCAGATCTCGGCCGTCTCGCACGGCTCGAGCACGTCGCGCTTCAACGGCGCAAACGTCATCAACACCGCGCGCAGCCTCGGCTGACCCTTCGAGGAGACAGAACATGAGCATCATGACCGAACAGCAAGCCAGGACCATCCTCGACAAGGTCTGCAAGCTGTCCAAGGCCGACGAATGCACCGCGCAGCTGACCGGCTCCGTCGACGGCAACGTTCGCTATGCGCTGAACAGCGTCTCGACCAGCGGCATCGTCAACAATACCGATCTTGCCGTGCAGGTCGCCTTCGGCAAGCGCGTCGGCACCGCCACGATCAACGAGTTCGACGACGCCTCGCTCGAGAAGCTCGTGCGCCGCGCCGAAGAGCTCGCGCGGCTCGCGCCCGAGAATCCGGAATTCGTGCCGGCGATCGAAAAGCAGACCTACAAGCCGAGCGACACGTTCGTCGAGAAGACCGCCGCGATCACGCCCGACTACCGCGCGACCGTCGCCGCCGACTGCATCGAGCCGTGCCGCAAGGACAAGCTCGTCGCCGCCGGGTTCTTTACCGACAGCGCGCGCTTCACCGCGATAGCGAACACGAAAGGCAACTACGGCTACCAGAAATCGACCAACGTCGACTTCACCTGCACGGTGCGCACCGATGACGGCCGCGGCTCCGGCTGGGTCGCGCGCAATCTCGGCGACATCGGCAAGTTCGACGCGAAGAGCGACATCAAGACCGCGATCGAGAAGGCCAAGGGCTCGGCCGACGCGAAGGCGCTCGAGCCGGGCAAGTACACCGTGATCATGGAGCCGGCGGCGAGCGCAGGTCTCATCTCGTTCATGATGTTCGGCTTCGACGCGCGCCAGTCCGATGAAGGCCGCAGCTTCCTGTCGAAGAAAGGCGGCGGCAACAAGATCGGCGACAAGGTGTT
>DAISJF010000437.1:0-2442 GCA_036821625.1 Rhodanobacteraceae bacterium | reverse complement strand
GAGATGCCGGATCACACCGCGGACGAGCCCGCGCAATTCCGCGAGCTCGGCGGCTCCCGGCGCCTCGCCGCGATCGAGCGCGAGCAGCGCGCCGCCGCTGACGCGCGGGAAGCTGTTGTTGGCGTTCCACGGAACCGGACCCGCGTCGGGAACGTACGCGTACGAGCGCGCGGCGTCGATGGGCTCGCCTTCGGCCGTGTGCGTCAGCATCAACGCGTAGCCGAGATCGGCGAGGAAATCGCGCTCGAAGCGTCGCAGCGTCCAGGCGATGTCGGATTGCTCGGCCAGGCGCGCGAGACACTCGGTGTAGGCCGCGAATGCGTCGTGATGGGGATCGTTGCGGCTGGACAGGCGCAGCACGAGCTCGTTCACATACATGCCGGCGAGTAGCGCATCGCCGGACAGCGTCCACCGACTGCCGGTCTGCTCCGCGCCCGTCAGCGTGCCGAGCTCGCCGCGAGCGCTCCAGCCGAGCAGCAGCGGTTGCAGCGGCTGCAGGCTCGCGCGTGGAAAGCGGCTTCTCGCGATGCGCACCCCACGCGCGACGAGACCCACTCGGCCGTGATCGCGCGTGAACGCTTCGACCAGCATCGAGGTCTCGCGCCATGGGCGGGCGTGGAGGATGAAAGCGGGTTGGTTTTCGATGCGCATGGAAGAGGAATCGGGAATGGAGAATAGGGAATCGTCAGGGCTTTTGCGATTCCCGATTGCCTATTCCCGATTCCCTACTCCGAGTACCCGAACTTCCGCAACGCGGCCTCGTCGTCGCTCCACGACTCGCGCACGCGCACCCAGAGCTCGAGGAACACGCGCCGGCCGAACATCCGTTCCATCGTGCGCCGCGCGGCCGTACCGATCGCCTTCAACTGCTGTCCGCCGGTGCCGATCACGATCGCCTTCTGGCCTTCGCGCTCGACCCAGATCACGGCGCCGATGCGCGCGACGCCGCCGGCATCTTCGAAACGCTCGATCTCGACCGCGACGGCGTACGGCAGCTCCGCCGAGAAACGCAGCATCAGCTGTTCGCGCACGAATTCGGCGGCCAGGAAACGCTCGCTGCGGTCGGTCAGCTCGTCTTCGGCGTAGGCCGCCTCGCCTTCGGGCAAGCGTGCGACGATATCGTCGAGCAGCGCGGCCACGCCGTCGCCGCGCCGCGCCGCGATGAAGTGCACCGCGGCATAGTCGCGCTCGCGGGTGAGCTCTTCCGCGAACGGCAGCAGGCGAGCCTTGTCGGTCACGCGATCGACCTTGTTCATCGCGAGCAGCCGCGCCTGCGTGTTTTCGGCGAGCACGCGCCAGACGTCCTCGTCCTCGTCGGTCCAGCGCAGCGCATCGATCACGTGCACGGCAACGTCCGCTTCGCCCGAAACCTGGCGCGCGACCCGATTCAGCTGGCGATTCATCGCGCCCTTGTCGCCGCGGTGCAATCCCGGCGTGTCGAGAAACACGACCTGGGCATCCGGCCGCGTGGCGATGCCGAGGATGCGATGGCGCGTTGTCTGCGGTTTCGGCGTGACGATGCTGAGCGGCGAGCCGACCATCGCATTCAGCAGCGTCGACTTGCCCACATTGGGCCGTCCAACCAGCGCGACCCGACCGAATCGATGCGCACCCGACGATGGTTCAGCCATGGACATCCGCAGCGTCCAGGGCGAGCAATGCCAGCTCCGCAGCCGCCTGCTCCGCGGCGCGGCGCGTCGATCCGGAGCCCGATGTGCGAATCGCCAGCGCATCGATGCGGCAGAGCACATCGAAGATCTTCGCATGCTCGTCGCCGCGGCTGGCAACCAGCTCATAGACCGGCAGAGGCAGCGCGCGCGCCTGCAGGCGTTCCTGCAATTTCGTCTTCGCGTCCTTGGAGGCTCCCGTCTCGACGGCGCTGCGTGCGGCGAAGAGGCCGCGCACGATGGCGCGGCAGGCCGGCCAGCCGGCATCGAGATATATCGCAGCGACCACGGCTTCGAACGCATCGGCAAGGATCGAGTCGCGCCGGAAACCGCCGCTCTTCAGCTCGCCGGGGCCGAGATGCAGGAGGTCGCCGATCGCTTCGTCGCGCGCGATCGAAGCGAGCGCGGTGCCGTTGACCAGCGCGGCGCGCAGTCGCGTCATCTCGCCTTCGTCGGCGCGCGGATGCTGCTCGTAGACGAGCTCGGCGACGATCAGGTTGACCAGTGCGTCGCCGAGGAATTCCAGACGCTCGTTGTTGTGCTGGCCCGCGCTGCGGTGCGTCAGCGCCTGCCCGAGCAGCGCGGGATTCGAGAACGCGTGACCGAGCGCAATGGGCGCGTTATTCGGCACCGATGTTGTTGAGATTGACTGACTTGTCGAACGAGGCGACGAGATCGATGTTGTAGACGAACGGCACGCGCTTCTCGTACGCGATGCGCAGCGTCGCGCCGCCGCCCTCACGCTTGAGCTGGATCGCCTGCGGCGGCACGTCGT
>DAISJF010000436.1:0-2445 GCA_036821625.1 Rhodanobacteraceae bacterium | reverse complement strand
GTCGGCGCGTACGGCGTCGTCGTCAAGAGCTTCGAGCGCGACGACCGCATGCAGCTCTGCTACGACGGCGAAGCATTCCGCCGCGTGTTGGCGCTCCCGGCGGACGCGGAAGCGAAGGCGCGCGCCGCGCTCGCGCTGACGCGCGACGACTGCATCGATCCTGCGATCACGCCTACGGAACGCATGGCGCTGGACACGTGGCGCGCCGAGGTGATCGATCGCGTGCCGCGCGCGGAGTTGCCCGCGCACGTGCGTCATCGCCTGCGCCTGCGCAGCGCGGGCATCTGGGCGAGCATCGCGTTCGAGCGCGCGCGGCGCGGCGTGGACGCGGGCGAAGCCGGCGAGCGCGCGCTGGCCGAGCTCGCCGGCGTCGACAAGCGCGAGCTTTCCGACTGCGATCTCGCGGCGTACGACGAAGCGGCCGTGCGCGTCGGCGCATCGCGCTGGGCCTCGACGTTGCCGCGGCCGACGCCGACCGCAGGCCTCGCAATCACGACATCGCCGGGACAACCCGGCGAAACCTGCGTCACGCTGATCGACCGCAAGCGCGGCAAGGACACGACGCTCGCGAAGCGCTGCACGTTCGGCATCGTCTGGACTGCGTCGCAGAGCGCGAACGCGACCGGCACCGCGGTCGCGCTCGCCGTGCAGCCGCTCGACGGCTGGCGCGAGCTCTGGGTGTTTCATCGCGAGGCCGGCGAATGGCGCGTCGACACGGCACCGCCGGGCGTCGACGGATCGCTCGGCTACATCGAGTTCGCGGGCTGGGTGCCGGGCGGAAAGAAGATGCTCGCGGCGCGCGAGGTGCAGACCGGCGAGCGGATCGTCAAGCGATTCGAAGTCGTCGACATCGCGACGCTCGCGGTCGACAGGCATGCCGACGCGCCGGCGTCGTTGAGCCTCTTCTATCGCTGGCAGGATGCCGCGTGGAAACGCGAGACGATCGCCTTGCGCTGATTGCCGTCACTCTCTCCCGCGTGCTTTTCCCCCTCTCCCGCTCGCGGGAGAGGGCTGGGGTGAGGGCATGCTTGTGCAAACGCTTCGCGCGCTTGCCCTCACCCTACCCTCTCCCGCAAGCGGGAAAGGGGAAAGAAGCGGGAGAGGGAAAGCACTAGCTGGGATAGGTGAAGCGTTCGAACTCGAGCGTCGCGACCGCGCCGCCCTGCGGCCGCGGCGCCAGCACGACGCGCCAGCCGTAGAGCTCGCAGAGCCGGCGCACGATCGCGAGGCCGAGGCCGGCGCCCTTGCCCGCCGCAGTGCCGCGCACGCCGCGCTCGAAGAGCTTCTCGGCATCGGCGGCGGCGATGCCGGGTCCGGTGTCCTCGACCGCGACGCGGCCGTGTCCGACCGTGACGACGACTTCGCCGGACTGCGTGTACTTGAACGCATTGCCGACGAGATTGCCGATGGCGACCGCGACGACCGACGACGGCGCCGCGGCCGCGAGCGGCTCCTCGACGTCGACGCGGACGTGCACCGGCTTGTTGCCCAAGTGCGGGCGTTGCACGTCGACGACCTGCTCGACGACGCGCACGACGTCCGTGACTTCGCCGTCGGTCGGCGCCTGGCGCTCGCGGCGGGACAGCAGCAGCAGCGCGTCGGTCAGCTCGGTCGACTGTCGCACCGCGCGCTCGATGCGCTTGAGCCGCTCGCGCAGCTTGTCGCCGAGATCGGGCGAATTCTGCAAAAGCTCGGTCGTGCTCGCGATGACTGCGAGCGGCGTGCGCAGCTCGTGGCTGACGTCGGCGTTGAATTCGCGATCGCGCTCGACGAGCTCGGTGAGGCGCGTCGAGTAGTCGTCGAGCGCGGCGGCGAGCTGGCCGACCTCGTCGTTGGCGAAATGGGACTTCAACGATTCGGGCCGGCCGCTCCGGCTCATCGCCTGCACGCGGCGCGCCAGATCGCTGACCGGGCTCATGACGCGCGCGGACAGCCAGAAGCCGATCACGATCGAGAGGATCGCGAACGCGAACACCGATGCGCCGAGCACGGCCAGAAGCTGACGCTCGCTCAGCTTCTGCGTCGAGATGTCGAAGCGCAGGAATGCCCAGTAGTCCGCGTCCTTGTACGCGGCGAGCTTGAACGGACGCTGCTTGCCCTCCTCGCCGATGTCCTCGATGTCGAACACGCCGTTCTCGTAGTTCTTGTACGCGAACGGCACGTTGCCGAACTTGCGCTCGCTGTAGATCGACGCGTCGTACTGCGAGACGCGCCAGATCGCTTCCGGCTCCGGATGCTCGCGCTTGAACTCGACGAAGTTGCGCAGCTGCCGCTGCAGGTTGTTGTTGATCAGCTGGTCTTCCAGCCGCGTGCGCATGTAGATCGTCGCCGCCGCGAACAGGGCGGTGAGACCAAGCCCGAAGAGGGCGAACGAAATGACGATCCGGCTGCGGAGCCTACGCCGGTACCGCATCCGGATCGACCATGCGGTATCCGATGCCGTGG
>DAISJF010000435.1:0-2457 GCA_036821625.1 Rhodanobacteraceae bacterium | reverse complement strand
GTCGATGACGAACGCGCCGCACATGATTCCGAACTCGCGCACCGGCAACCGCTACGGCGCGTTCGAAGCGGTCGACCACATGGCGTGGGACGGCCTGACGAATCCGTACGACGGCAAGGCGATGGGCGTCTTCGGCGAATCGTGCGCCGACAAGTACAAGTTCACGCGCGAGCAGCAGGATGCGTTCGCGACAGAATCGGTCAAGCGCGCGCAGGGCGCGATCGCTTCCGGCGCGTTCAAGGACGAGATCGTTCCGGTCACGGTGAAGGGCCGCAAGGGCGACACCGTCGTCGACACCGACGAGCAGCCGGGCAAGTCCGACATTTCGAAAATCCCGACGCTCAAACCTGCGTTCCGCAAGGAAAACGGCACGATCACGGCGGCGAGCTCGTCGAGCATCTCCGACGGCGCGGCCGCGACCGTCCTGATGAGCGCGGACGAAGCGAAGAAGCGCGGTGCAAAGCCGCTTGCGCGCATCGTCGCGCACGCGACGCACTCGCAGGAACCGGAATGGTTCACGACCGCGCCGGTCGGCGCGATCGACAAGGTGCTGAAGAAGACCGGCTGGAAAGTCGACGACGTCGATCTGTTCGAAGTCAACGAAGCGTTCGCGGTGGTCGCGATGGCGCCGATGAAAGAGCTCGGCATTCCGCACGCGAAGCTCAACGTGCACGGTGGCGCGACCGCGCTCGGCCATCCGATCGGCGCGTCGGGCGCGCGGCTGATCGTCACGCTCATCCACGCGCTCAAGAAGAAAGGCGGGAAGCGCGGCGTCGCATCGCTTTGCATCGGTGGCGGCGAAGCCACGGCGGTCGCGATCGAGCTCGCATGAGCGATCGTGGCATCACCCGACGGCGCCGCTCACCGATCGTCGCCGTCGCCACAGGAGGGGACATTTCAATGAACATCAAACGCACGGTATTGATCACGATGCTGCTGGCGACCCTGGCTGCCTGCAGCGACAACGCGCAGCAGCAGGCCAAGGAGTCCGCGGACAAAGCCGCCGAAGCAACCAAGAAGGCTGCCGAAGCAACCGCCGACGCAGCAAAGAAGGCGGCCGACGCGACGGCCGACGCCGCGAAGAAGGCAGCCGACGCGACCGGCGCCGCGGCCGACCAGATCAAGCAGGCCGGCAACGATGCGGCCGACGCCACCAAGCAGGCCGCCCAGGCGACGGGTGAAGCGATGGAAAAGGCCAAGGATGCCGCCGGCAACGCGATGGCCGAGGGCGCCAAGGATGCCGCGACGGACGCGCCCAAGAAGGACGGCGATCACTGATCCCTCGCGTATCGCGAATCGATATTCCCGCACCGGCCGCTCAGAGCGGCCGGTTGCGTTTCTGGGACCTCCGGCTGGCGCGGCGGCGATTCGCTGTGGTTTGATGAGAGCCCATTCCGACGCGTGACGATACATGCCAGTCATCCGTTCGCAAATCGATCAGCGCTCGCCCGACTTCCAGGCGAACGCCGCGCAGCTGCGCGGACTCGTCGATGACCTGAAAGCCGAATTCGCGCGCGCGGCCGAGGGCGGCGGAGAGAAGGCGCGCGCCAGGCACACCGAGCGCGGCAAGCTATTGCCGCGCGAGCGCATCCGCGCGCTGCTCGACGCGGGGTCGCCGTTTCTCGAATTCTCTGCGCTCGCCGCACATGGAATGTACGAGAACCAGGCGCCGTCGGCGGGCATCATCACCGGCATCGGCCGCATCAACGGCATCGAGACGCTCGTCATCGCCAACGATGCGACGGTCAAGGGCGGCACGTACTTCCCGATCACGGTCAAGAAGCACCTGCGCGCGCAGGAAATCGCGCTCGAGAATCGCCTGCCCTGCGTCTATCTGGTCGACTCCGGCGGCGCATTCCTGCCGCTGCAGGACGAGGTGTTTCCGGATCGCGATCACTTCGGCCGCATCTTCTACAACCAGGCGCGCATGAGCGCGCTCGGGATTCCGCAGATTGCGGTGGTGATGGGCTCGTGCACGGCCGGCGGCGCCTACGTGCCCGCGATGAGCGACGAGGCGATCATCGTCAAGGAGCAAGGCACGATCTTTCTCGGCGGCCCGCCACTGGTGAAGGCCGCGACCGGCGAGGTCGTCGATGCGGAAACGCTCGGCGGCGCCGACGTGCACACATCGATCTCCGGCGTCGCCGACCACTTCGCCGAGAACGACGCGCACGCGCTCGCGATCGCGCGCGAGATCGTCGCGAACCTCAATCGCGGAAAGCATCTCGCTGTCCTGACGCGGGAGCCGCGCGAACCGCTCTACCCGGCCGAGGATATCTACGGCATCGTGCCGCGCGACACGCGCATTCCGTTCGACATCCGCGAGGTGATCGCGCGCCTCGTCGACGGCTCGGAGCTCCACGAGTTCAAGGCGCGCTACGGCAAGACGCTGGTCACCGGCTTCGCGCACATCCACGGCTATCCGGTCGGCATCGTCGCCAACAACGGCATCCTGTT
>DAISJF010000434.1:0-2504 GCA_036821625.1 Rhodanobacteraceae bacterium | reverse complement strand
AGCGAGCGCGTGCCGATCAGGCCCATCACCCACGGAATGTGGATCGCAAAGTGCGTCGTGCGCTCGGCGACGTCCGGGAATCCGAACGCGGTGAACGATGCGGGCGGCGGTTCGGTATCCCACATCGCCTCGATCGCGGCGAGCTTCATCTTCTGGTGCTCGGTGACCGTGTAGCCGGATTCGTCGCCGAGCACGACGACGCTGAGCGCCGAGGCAAGGCCGAAGCTTGCGGCGACCGTCATCGAACGCTTGGCAAAATCGAGATTGCGACCGCGCAGCAGATACCACGCGCTGATCGACAGCACGAACATCGAGCCGAGCACGTAGCCGGCACTGACCGTATGCACGAACTTGGACTGCGCGACCGGATTGAAGATCACGGCGCCGAAATCGGTGATCTCCATGCGCATCGTCTCGAAATTGAATTCGCTGCCGATCGGATTCTGCATCCACGCGTTCGCGATCAGGATCCACAGCGCGGAGAGGTTCGTGCCCAGCGCGAGCAGGAACGTGACGACGAGGTGCGAAATCCGCGACAGCCGATCCCAGCCGAAGAAGAAGAGGCCGATGAACGTCGCCTCGAGGAAGAACGCCATCAGGCCCTCGATCGCGAGCGGCGTGCCGAAGATGTCGCCGACGTAGTGCGAATAGTAGGCCCAGTTCGTGCCGAACTGGAATTCCATCGTCACGCCGGTCGCGACGCCCATCGCGAAGTTGATGCCGAACAGGATGCCCCAGAACTGCGTCATGCGCTTCCAGACTTCGCGCCCGGTCATCACGTAGACCGCTTCCATGATCGCGAGCAGCCAGGACAGGCCGAGCGTCAGCGGCACGAACAGGAAGTGGTAAAGCGCGGTGATCGCAAATTGCAGGCGCGACAGGGTGACGACCGAATCATCGATCATGCAGAGGCTCCGCGTATGCGAGCAGATGTGCGGCGACCGCGGCCGGCGACGTATCCGGGCGCGGATGCGGTCGGAAGCAGATGATCCAGAGCAGGATGAGCAGCAGCAGCTTGATCGTGACGATCAACGCGAACTCGAGTCCGAAGCGACGCCCGCCGCGCGTGCGGAACCACGATGATCCATCGTTGCGATCGAGCGGACGTGGCATGCCCGGCGCTCCGCATGAGCCCGTTGAAAATTATACGCCGGCGGCACCGGCGTTGGTGCGGCGCCTTGTCGCTGCGGACCGGCAATCGAAATCAGTCGCGTTCCTGCGACGTAGAAAGGGACGGCTAGCCGACGACCGCGAACGCGTCGCGCGTCAGGTTCTCGGGTTCGTCTTCGGTGCACACGACATCGTCTTCGATGCGGATTCCGCCGTACTTGCGGAACGCGTCGACCTTGCTCCAGTTGACGTCGCGCCCCGCCGGCTTGCGCTTGAGGTCGGCCAGCAGCATGTCGATGAAATAGAGGCCCGGTTCGATCGTCGTCACCATGCCGGGCTCGAGCGTGCGCGTCAGGCGCAGATACGGATGGCCGGCCGGCTTCGGGATCGTGTCGCCGTGCTCGCTCGCCGCGAACCCGGCGACGTCGTGCACCTGCAGTCCGATGCCGTGACCGAGACCGTGCGGGAAGAACGTGGACGAGACGCCCGATTCGACGGCGCTCTCTGCGCTCATGCGGATGAATCCGTGATCGCGCAGGATGCCGGCGAGCACGTGATGCGCGCGGATGTGCAGCGCCGGATAGCTCTGTCCCGCGCGTACCTTCGCGCAGAAACCGCGCTGGGCCGCGTCGACCGCGTCGATCAGCGCCGCGAACTCGTCCGCGCCCGCGCCCGCGTGCGTGCGCGTGATGTCGCTGGCGTAGCCGTGAAAACTGGCTCCGGCGTCGATCAGGAACGAATGCGCATGTGCCGGCGGCGCGTGGTTGAGATCGGTGTAGTGCAGTACCGCGCCGTGTTCGTTCAGCGCGACGATGTTCGAGTAGGGCAGCTCGTGGTCGGTCTGCTTCGCCGCGGCGAGATACGCCATGTGGATGCCGAACTCCGATTCGCCGGTGCGGAACGCGGCTTCGGCGGTGCGGTGCGCGCGTGCGCCGATCTTGCTCGCGACGCGCATCATCGCGAGCTCGTACGGCGTCTTGTACGCGCGGTGATAGTGCAGGTGGTCCAGCAGCGTTTTGGGATTGTCCGGCAGGTAGGCGCCGATGCCGGCATTGTCGTCGCCGATGATTGCGCAGCGCGCCGGATCCCTGGGCAGGTGCTGTGCGGCCTCGGCGGCCTCGCGGATGATCACGATGTCGAAATGCTCGACCCAGTAGCCGGCGGGCGCCTCCGGCACGACGTGCCAGTAGTCGTGCGGCTGCAGGAACACGAGTTTCGGTTTCGCGCCCGCCGTGTAGACGAGCCACGAGCCCGGAGCCTTCGTCACAGGCACCCAGTGCTTGAACCACGGGTTCACCGCGAACGAATACGGCTTGTCGTCGAGGAATTCATAGCGCGGCGTGCCGGCTGCGATCACGAGATGCTCGCGCCCTGCGCGCGCCAGCGCGGCATCG
>DAISJF010000433.1:0-2514 GCA_036821625.1 Rhodanobacteraceae bacterium | reverse complement strand
GGCGAGCGCAAAGAAGAAAAGAGAGAACAGATGGGGGCGAAGGGCGACAAGAAGGCGCAGGCCGAACGGTCCGAACGCACGGCCGCGGCGATCGCGCGCGTGCAGCGCGTCGTGCGCGTGCTGCTGCCGCTCGCGATCGGCACGATGTTGCTCGTGCTCGGCTTCCTGTTCGCCTGGCAGGCGTGGCTCGTCTGGAACGAAGAGACCGGCGCGCGCGAAGCGGATCAGGTGCGCATGGCGGCGATCGTTGCGGTCGGCGCGGAGCTCCGGCAAACCGTGCAGCGCGTGCAGCAGGCGCTTGGATCCGCGCCCGTGCTCGATGCGCTCGCCGAGGGCGGTGCGCAGGGGCACAAGGATGCGGCGGCCGCGTTGACCCGGACGCTGCCGGACGTCGTCGAGGCACAGTTCTACTCGCCGGGCCTCGACGAAATTCTCGCGGGCGATCTCGCCAAGTTCGGCTACGCCAAAGCGCAGATGCTGATGCAGGCGCAGGCGCACGGCGCGCCGGCTCCTCTGCGCGTGCAGTTCGACAAGGGCAAGGCTCAGCACCTCGTGCTGGCGCTGCCGGTCCGGCAGGGCAACGCGATCGCGGCTTTCGCGATCGTCTACCTGCCGCTCGAACCCGTGCTGCGCACGTTCCGCACGTCCTCGATTTCCGGGGCGCGCCTCGAGCTGCGTCAGGGCGAAGGACGCGGCGACCTCGTGATCGACGGCATCGGCGCCGGCAGCGGCAGCTCGATCGGCGATCTCGGCGAGCCGATTCCGGATTCGATGCTGCGGATCGGCAAGGGCTCGCCCGAATATTTCATCATCGGCCCGCGCAGCTCCCAGACGCTGATCATTCTGGCGCTGCTGTGCCTGGTCGGCGGCGCCGTCGGGCTGTGGCTCCGGCACGTCGGACTGCAGCGCGCCGTGGCAACGCTGCGCTTCACGCCGAAGTCGACCGCCCCCGAAATCACGCTGGCCGAAGCACTGAGGCAGGCGCCGGCGGCCGGTGCGAAGCCCGCCGCGGCCGGCGCAAAACCCGCCGCGCCGACCCGACCCAGCAAAGCCAAGGATGCCGTGGAGGCTCCGGTGAACATCGATCGCAGCATCTTCCGCGCCTACGACATCCGCGGTGTCGTCGGCGAAACGCTGACTCCGGCGATCGCGCGCGTGCTGGGCCGCGCGATCGGCAGCGAAGGACGCGATCGTGGCTTGAAGGAAATCGTGGTCGGGCGCGACGGCCGTCTGTCGGGGCCGGACATGGTGGCCGCACTCATCGAAGGGCTGCGCAGCACGGGCACCGACGTGATCGACATCGGCGCCGTGCCGACGCCGGTCGTCTACTTCGGCTGCTATCACCTCAATACCGGATCGGGCGTTTCGGTCACCGGCAGCCACAATCCGCCCGACTACAACGGGTTCAAGATCGTGCTCGGCGGCGAGACGCTGTCCGAGGATTCGATCCAGGCGCTGTATGCACGGATCGCCGAGCATCGCTTCGTCGACGGCAGCGGCGGGCTGCAGGTCATGGACATCTCGGACGATTACGTCCATCGCATCGCCAACGACATCCAGGTCGAGCGCAAGCTCAAGGTCGTCGTCGACTGCGGCAACGGCATTCCGGGCGTGATCGCGCCGCGCGTGATCGAGGCGATCGGCTGCGAAGTCGAGCCGCTCTATTGCGACGTCGACGGCACGTTCCCGAACCACCATCCCGATCCCTCGGACCTGCACAACCTGCAGGACCTGATCCTGTCGGTCAAGCAGATAGACGCGGACATCGGGCTCGCGTTCGACGGTGACGGCGATCGGCTCGGCGTGGTCACGAAAACCGGCGAAGTGATCTTTCCCGATCGCCTGCTGATGCTGTTCGCGACCGATATCCTGACGCGCAATCCCGGCGCGACGATCATCTACGACGTCAAGTGCACGGGCCATCTGCAGCCGCTCGTGCTGAAGCACGGCGGCAGCCCGTTGATGTGGCGCACAGGTCACTCGCTGATCAAGGCCAAGATGAAGGAAACCGACGCCGCGCTCGCCGGCGAGATGAGCGGACATTTCTTCTTCGGCGAGCGCTGGTATGGCTTTGACGATGGCATCTACGCTGCGGCACGGCTGCTCGATATTCTCGGCAGCGATCCCGAGGGACGTGACGCGCAGGCGATCTTCGACACGCTGCCCAAGGGCGTGTCGACGCCCGAGCTCAAGATCCCGATGCGCGAAGGCGAGCACTACCGCTTCATCGAGAATTTCCGCAAGAACGCGACATTCGACGGCGCGCGCATCACGACGATCGATGGCGTGCGCGCCGACTGGCCCGACGGCTGGGGTCTCGTGCGCGCGTCGAACACGACGCCGGTACTCGTGCTGCGCTTCGATGCGGATACCCCGGAGGCGTTGAAGCGCGTGCAGGACGTGTTCCGCGCGCAGCTCATGAAGCTCGATTCGTCGCTGCCGCTGCCGTTCTGAAATCCTTATCCCCTCTCCCGAATCGTTATCCCCTCTCCCGCACGCGCGGGAGAGGGGGCA
>DAISJF010000432.1:0-2545 GCA_036821625.1 Rhodanobacteraceae bacterium | reverse complement strand
CTGCACGCGATCGGCGACGTCCTGGTAATCGATGTTCTCGCGCGCGAGCGCGAGCGCTTCCTCGCTGATGTCCGAGAGATCGACCTGCCACTCCGGATTGTGCACCGCGATCGCAATGCCGATGCAGCCCGAGCCGGTGCATAGATCGAGCGCACGAGCCACTTCGCGATCGTCGAGCCACGGCGCGAATCCATTCTGGATCATCTCCGCGATCGGCGATCGCGGCACCAGCGCGCGCGCGTCGGACTTGAAGCGCAGTCCCGCAAACCAGGCCGTGCCGGTCAGGTAGGCGACCGGCTTGTGCTCATCCACGCGCCGGTCGATCAGCTCGAGCACGCGCTGTTTCTCGTCCGCGGTCAGGCGCGCCTGGCCGTACGCCGGCGAGAGATCGTGCGGCAGATGCAGCGCGTGCAACACCAGATGCGTCGCTTCGTCGATCGCGTTGTCGTAGCTGTGGCCGAACGCGAGCCCGGCCGCGCCGAAACGGCTGGCGCCGTAGCGGATGAAGTCGATGATCGTGGCGAGCTCCGCGGTCATGCAAGCGACGGCAAAAAAGGGTCGCTGAGTATAAGGTGCAAACGCGCCGGGGGAATTTGCGAGGGCGTCGTCCGACCAAGCCGCGTCGCTATAATCGCGACATGCCTTCACGCCGTGTCGCGGGCCGCGTCTCCGCAACCTATCTGATCCTGATCGCCGCGGTGGCCGCGGCGTTCGGACTTTGGCTCGGCAGCCGCGCGTTCGCGCCCGCGCCGCCGCTTGCGGCGGCAGTGCTCTATCCGGCGCCGCGACCGGTACCGGATTTCCGTCTCGCACGGTCCGACGGCGGCACGCTGACGGCGGCCGACTGGAAAGGTCGCTGGACGGTCGCCTTCTTCGGCTACACGAACTGCCCGGACGTGTGCCCGACGACGCTGGCGACTTTCAAGCAGGTGTGGGCGATATTGCAGGCGGGCGGTCTCGCCGATCGCTGGCGCTTCGATTTCATCTCGGTCGATCCCGATCGCGACACGCCGGAGCGACTCGCGACGTATGTCGGTTACTTCAGCAAGGACTTCATCGCCGCGACCGGTACCGATGAAGAGCTGACTTCGCTGACCCGCGCGCTCGGACTCGTCTACGCACGCGAGCCGACCGGCAACGGCGACTACACGGTCGATCACAGCGCATCGGCGGTCATCATCGATCCGAGCGGGCACGAGGCGGGCCTGTTCCGCCCACCGTTCGACCCGCAAGCGATCGCGGCCGACATGAAGGCCCTGGCGGGCCGCGGCTGATGCGCGCCGCCGTCGCCGCGCAATATCTCCTGCCGCATCGATTTCTCTCGCGCCTCGTGCGCTGGGCGACGCGCTGGCGGTTTGCGCCGTGGAAGAACTTCCTGATCCGCCGGATCGTGCGCCGCTACGAGGTCAATCTCGACGAAGCGGAGAATCCGGATCCCGGCGCGTATCCGGACTTCAATGCGTTTTTCACCCGCGCGCTGAAAGCCGGCGTGCGGCCGATCGACGCCGATCCCGACGCGGTGCTGTGCCCGGCCGACGGCCGCATCAGTCAGGCCGGACCGATCGATCACGGCCGCGTCCTGCAGGCCAAAGGCTTCGATTTCGGCACGGGCGAGCTGTTCGGCGACGACGCGCGCGCCGCTCCGTATCACGACGGCAGCTTCCTGACCGTGTACCTGTCGCCGCGCGACTATCACCGCGTGCACATGCCGCTCGCCGGCGAGCTGGTCGAAACCACGCACGTGCCCGGCCGCCTGTTCAGCGTCGCGCCGTTCACGGTCGACGCGATTCCTCGACTTTTCGCGCGCAACGAACGGCTGGTCTGCCATTTCGACAACGCGCTCGGCCCGTTCACGGTCGTGCTGGTCGGCGCGATGCTCGTATCCGGCATCGCAACGGTCTGGGACGGCGTCGCCGTGCCGCCGTATGCGGACGCCATCGTGCGCCGCGACTGGCGCGGGCGCGGCATCTGGCTCAAGCGCGGCGCCGAGCTGGGGCGCTTCGAGATGGGTTCGACCGTCATCGTGCTGCTCCCAGCGAAACTCGGGCGTCTATCCGCCCATCTCGCACCGCAACAATTCGTAAAGGTCGGGCAAAAGGTCGGCACGCTGGCGCAACGACAAACTCGATGACGACGCGCCGGGGGCGCGTCATAATGTGACGGCGTTCGACGAATTGTGACTAAATGGACAGTCCGTTCACGCCGAACTCGTTAGATTTCCGTCTGCCGGCCGAGTTCGACAGCGGCGCCGGTCTCAAGCCAGGGGAATCCTCATGCAGCTCGTCACACGTCTGATCGCACTGAGCCGAGCGATGCAGCTGCGCCGGCAATTCCGTGGCATCGAGAAGGCGCTCGCAGAGCTCCAGCCGAATGCGCGCCGCCAGCTCGCCGCGATTGCGCTGCGCGAATTCCAGAACGCGTCGAAGAGCGAATTTCCGCATCTCTATGCGACGCCGCCGGATCAGAAATATCACCCGTGGGGCAGCGGCACCGACATCGGTCTCGAGCGCATGCGTTCGGACAGCCTGCAGGTGCGCCTGCGCGG
>DAISJF010000431.1:0-2548 GCA_036821625.1 Rhodanobacteraceae bacterium | reverse complement strand
TGTTCGGCGATATCGTCGTCGACGTGTTCGGCGCCGACGGGCTCTATGCGGATCAGGCGCTGATCTATGCGCTCGATCCGTCGGCGCAGCAGCTGCGCCAGTACCACTATCAGCTGTGGACGGATCCGCCGACGCGCGTGCTGCAGCGCCGGCTGATCCTGCAGCTGCGTGAAACAAAAGTCGCCGGCGACGTGACCGACGAGCTGCCTGCGAGCCATCCGGCGACGCGCATCAGCGGCGTCATTCTGCGCTTCGACCGCTCGCCGAACGGCTCGGGCGGGTTCAACGCCACGGTCGCGCTCAAGCTGCGTGCCGACGACAGCAACGGCACGCCGATCATCGACGACTACTATCGCGCCGAGCTGCCGACGGCAAGCAACGATATCAAGGCAACGGTCGATGCCTACGGCGCCGCGCTCGACCAGGTATTCGCCGAGTTCTACGCGGATCTGCGCAAGCAGGCGCAAGCGCATGCGGAATGAGGCGAGCCTCCGGCGCCTGATCGAGATGGGCGTCGATGTCTACGTGCCGCGCGGGTCGCGCCAACGCAGCGTCGGACCGTCCGCACCGAATCCTGCCGCAGTGCCCCGCGGCGCGAAGGCGCGCGTCCTCGTGCTGGCACGAGGCGGCGATGCGCAGCCGCTGCTCGCGCAGGTCCTGCGCGCGCTGAAGTTTGGGCGGCTCGAAGGTTGCGTCGAGGCATCCGTCGACGCGGCGCGGATCGCCGATGCGGCCGGCCTCGTCGTGTTCGGCGAGGCGCTTGCCCGCGAAGCGAGGACGCTGCCGGCAAGTCGCCCGGGAAATCTCAACTGGGTGGCCGCCGCGGATCTGGCCAGCATCGGCACCGATGCCGCAGCGAAGCGCGCGCTCTGGGGCGAGCTCCGGCGGCTGATACGCACGCTGCGCGCGGGTGCGGGTTGACTTCGGCGTCCGCCGGCGGCATAGAAAGGCGGCAGGGCTGCAGGTAGCGAGGCTGCCGCGAACGTGGTCGCGATCCTCAAGGAGCCGTTTCCGAACTTCCGACCGATGCGCTCGGAGGATCTCGAGGCCGTGGCCGCGATCGAGATGTCGGCCTACGCGTTCCCGTGGACGCACGGCATCTTCAACGATTGCCTGCGCGCGGGCTACGAATGCTGGGTGCTGGCGCGGCCGGCCGAGGTCGTCGGCTACGGCGTGCTGTCCTGCGCCGCGCGCGAGGCGCACATTCTCAATGTCTGCGTCACACCGCAGGAACAGCGCCGCGGCCACGGCCGGCGCATCGTGCTGCGCCTGCTCGATCTGGCGCGCTGGCATCGCGCCGAGCGCGTGTTCCTCGAAGTGAGGCCGTCGAATCCGCGCGCGATCGCGCTCTACGAGACGATGGGCTTCAACGAGATCGGGCGGCGACCGAACTACTACCCGGCCAGGCGCGGGCGCGAGGACGCGGTGGTGATGGCGATGGAGCTGCTGGAACCGTAACGACGCGCGTTTCAGATCGAGTCGAGCTTGCCGAGCTGGTCGCGCAAGCCGCGAATCAGCGCCGTGGAATCGGCGAGCCGCTGTTTTTCCTGCTCGACCACCGCTGCCGGCGTGTTCGACCCGAATCGGCCGAGCTTCCCGTTCGATTTCTCGATCTCGCTTTCGACGCGGCCGATCTCGCGCACGAGGCGCGCCTTCTCGGCGTCGACGTCGATGAGCCCGGCGAGCGGGATCAGCAGCGTCATCTCGCCGACGATCGCGGCCGCTGCCGCGGGCTCCGTCTCGCCGGCGGCGAGCCAGCGCTGCGATTCGGCGCGGGCGAGAAATCCGATCGGATCGGCGAATTTCGTCGCGCGGCTGCGATCGCTCGCATTGCCGCCGGCAAACAGCAGCGGGATCGCGCGGCTCGGTGCGATGTTCATCTCGCTGCGGATGCGCCGCACTTGCGTCAGCAACGCTTTCAGCCATTCGATTTCGGCTTCGGCCGCCGCGTCCGTCGGCAGTTGCATGGCGCGCGGATACGGCTGCAGCGAAATCGAGTCGCCGGACACGCCGAGCTTGGGCGCGACTTCGTGCCAGACTTCCTCGGTGACGAACGGGATGATCGGATGCAGCGCGCGCAACAGCGTTTCAAGCGCGACGAGCAGCGTGCGTCGCGTCGACTGCGCCGCGCTTTCATCGCTGCCGTTGAGTGCCGGCTTCGAGAGCTCGACGAACCAGTCGCAGAACTCGTTCCAGGTGAACTCGTAGAGCGCCTGCGCAAGCAGATCGAAGCGGTACGTTGTGAAATGTGCTTCGACATCGGCGAGCGCGCGACCGAGCCGCGTCAGGATCCAGCGCTCGGCTTCCGTCTGCGCCGCCGGCACGCCCGGCGCGGATGACACGCCTTCGGTGTTCATCAGCACGAAACGCGCCGCGTTCCAGAGCTTGTTGCAGAAGTTCCTGTAGCCGTCCGCGCGTTTCAGATCGAAATTGATCGTGCGCCCGTAAGTCGCGAGCGCCGCGAACGTGAAGCGCAGCGCATCGGCGCCGACCGCGGAGATGCCGTTCGGGTAGTCCTTGCGGATGCGTTTCTCGACTTTTTCGCGCA
>DAISJF010000430.1:0-2549 GCA_036821625.1 Rhodanobacteraceae bacterium | reverse complement strand
GGATCGTGCACGGTCACCGTGGATGTCGAATCGGCGACCGACGGCGGTTACACGAACACGATTCCGAGCGGGGCATTGCAGACCGACGTGGGCAACAACGCGGCACCCGCCAGCGCGACGTTGACGGTGACGCCGGCGCAGGGCAACGACCGCATCTTCTGCGACGGCTTCGACGGCATCGCGTGCCCGAACTTCGGGATCGACGGAAATCTGGCGAGCCGTGGCGGCGGACGTGATGTTCCGTCGTGGCGAGCGGGCGCGATCATCGCCGTGATCGAGGACTGATCGGACGGCCCGATGACGAAAGGCCTCCCGTTTGCGGGAGGCCTTTTCCCGGGTCCGCAGGAATCCCCGCGACGAGTGCCGACGGGCCTACGCGCTCGTCTCGATCCGGTCCACGCGTTGCAGACCGCGCGGCAGCAGGCTGCCGCGCTGTGCGCGACTGCCGCCGTAGCCGACAAGGTCGGACCACTTGAGCGTGAGCTTGCGCTGCCCGGCATAAAGCGTGACCTCGCCGCTGCCCTCGGCGACGACGGCGATGCCGGCGACGCGCTCGCCCGCGGCAAGCTTCGCCTTTGGAATCTCGACGAGCTTGTTGCCCTTGCCCTTGTCGAGCTCCGGAAGATCGGCGACCGAGAACATGAGCAGATGACCGGCCGTCGTCGCGACGACGATCCGATCGCGCGCCGAATCGCGCACCAGCGCCGGCGCCAGCACGCGCGCATCCTTCTCGACGCTGATCAGCTGCTTGCCGGCCTTCTTGTTCGCGAGCAGCGCCTCGAAGCGCGTGACGAACCCGTAGCCTCGATCGGAGGCGATGACGAGCTTCGTCGCCGGATCCGCGATCGCGACCGCATCGAAGCGCGCGCCCGGCGGGGGCGTGAAGCGACCGCTCAAAGGCTCGCCGTTGCCGCGCGCGGACGGCAGCGTGTGCGCGGGCGTCGAATAGCTGCGGCCGGTCGAATCGATGAACGCGGCCTGCTGCGTCGTGCGTCCCTGCGCGGCCTGCAGGAACTTGTCGCCTTCGCGGTAGCCGAGATCGGTCGCATCGACATCGTGTCCCTTTGCGGCGCGAACCCAGCCTTTCGCCGAAAGCACCACCGTGACCGGCTCGCTCGTGACGAGCTGCGTCTCGTCGAGCGCCTGCGCGGCCTCGCGCTCGATCAGCGGCGAGCGGCGCGCGTCGCCGTATTTCTTCGCGTCCTCGCGCAGCTCTTCCTTGATCAAGGTCTTGAGGCGCGACTTCGACTTCAACGTCACCTCGATCCGCGCGCGTTCCGCTTCGAGCTCGTCGCGCTCGGCGTTGATCTTCATCTCCTCGAGCCGCGCGAGCTGGCGCAGGCGCGTTTCGAGGATGTAGTCGGTCTGCTCCTCGCTGAGCTTGAAGCGCTTCATCAGCGCGGGCTTCGGCTCGTCCTCGGTGCGGATCACGCGGATCACCGCATCAAGGTTGAGATACGCGATGCGCAAGCCTTCGAGCAGGTGCAGGCGCCGCTCGACCTTGGCGAGCCGGTGCTCCAGGCGCTTTCGGACCGTGTCCTGGCGGAACCGCAGCCATTCGCCCAGAACCTGCTTGAGGTTCTTGACCTGCGGCCGGCCATCGAGACCGATCATGTTGAGGTTGATGCGGTAGCTCTTCTCGAGGTCGGTGGTCGCGAACAGGTGCTGCATCATCTCGTCGACGTCGACGCGGTTCGAGCGCGGGAACAGCACGAGCCGCACCGGATTCTCGTGATCCGATTCGTCGCGATAGTCCTCGAGCATCGGCAGCTTCTTCGCCTTCGCCAGCGCGTCGATCTGCTGCAGCACCTTCGACGGCGAGACCTGGTGTGGCAGCGCGGTCACGACGACGTTGCTGTCCTCCCTGGCGTAGACGGCGCGGCAGCGCACCGAGCCGATGCCGGTTGCGTACATCGCGGCAAGCTCGCTCTTCGGCGTGATGATTTCGGCCGCTGTCGGAAAATCGGGGCCTTTGACGTGTCTGCAGAGCTCGGCGACGCTGGCGGACGGCTCATCGAGCAGATGAATGCGCGCCGCGGCGATCTCGCGCAGGTTGTGCGGCGGAATGTCGGTGGCCATGCCGACCGCGATGCCGGTCGAGCCGTTGAGGAACACGTGCGGCACGCGCGCCGGCAGCCACGCCGGCTCGCGCTGCGAGCCGTCGTAGTTCGGCGTGAAATCGACGGTGCCCTGATCGAGCTCGGTCAGCAGGAGCTCGGCGATCGGCGTCAGCCTAGATTCCGTGTAGCGCATCGCCGCGAACGACTTCGAATCCTCGATCGAGCCGAAGTTGCCCTGACCGTCGATCAGCGGATAGCGGTACGAGAACGGCTGCGCCATCAGCACCAGCGCTTCATAGCAGGCACTGTCGCCGTGCGGGTGATACTTGCCGAGCACCTCACCGACCGCGAGCGCGGATTTACGGTGCTTGGCGTTCGCGGCAAGCCCGAGATCGCTCATCGCGTAGATGATGCGCCGCTGCACCGGCTTCAGACCGTCGCCGATGAACGGCAGCGCGCGGTCGAGCACGACGTACATCGAATAGTCGA
>DAISJF010000429.1:0-2553 GCA_036821625.1 Rhodanobacteraceae bacterium | reverse complement strand
AGGCCGAGCACCGTGCGATGAGCGCGGCCGGCCTCGACGAGGACGAGGATCTCTTTTCTCCGGTGCCGCGCGCCGCAAAACGTCGCGCGATCTGGCTCGGTATCAACCTCCTGACTGCGTTCCTCGCGTCCTGGGTAATCGGCAATTTCCAGGGCGTGATCGCCCACGTCGTCGCGGTCGCCGTGCTGATGCCGATCGTCGCCAGCATGGGAGGCATTGCCGGAACGCAGGTCCTGACGCTGATGGTCCGCGCGCTCGCGCTCGGCCAGGTCGGCTTTTCGAATTCGCTGCCGCTGCTGCGGAAGGAGATCCTGGTCGCGATCGCCAACGGCGTGCTGTGGGCGCTGGTCGTCGGCGGCACGGCCTTTGCCGTCTATCGCAACACCTGGCTCGCGGTCGCGTTCGGCGCCGCGATGGTCGTCAACCTGCTGGCGGCGGCGCTCGCCGGCGTCGCGATACCGCTGATCCTGAAGCGCATGTCGATCGATCCCGCGCTCGCCGGCGGCGTCATCCTGACGACCGTGACCGACTGTTGCGGGTTCGCATCGTTCCTCGGCCTCTCGACGCTGCTCTTGTTGCGCTAGCTGGCGGGACGATCAGCGCCGCTGCTGCTCCGCGATCGTCAGCGCAACCTTGTCGCGCAGATAGACCGGCCGCACGCGGTCCGCGGCAATGCCACCGCCCGCAGCGGCAATGGGCGCCGCGAGCCGAGCGACGTCGGCGGCCTGCGGATAGCGCGCGCCTTCCGACCAGAGCGGCGCCGACGGCAGATTCGCCGCGGTCGCGTCGCGATAACTCGTCCAGCCCGTGCCGATCACGTTCACGGCGATCGCTTCTTCGAATCGCACGGCGCTCGCCGGTCCGACGGTCTCTACGCCGAGCGGCTCGACGCACTCTCCTGTGCGCCGGAATCGTCCGGCATAGACCTCGCCCATGCGCGCATCGATCACGGCGAGGATCGCGGCGCCGTTGTCCGGCGCCTGCATTGCGAGCGCTGCCAGCGAGGACACCGGAACCACCGGAATTCCGAGCGCGAGCGCGATGCCTTGCGCCGCGGAGACCGCGAGACGTACTCCGGTGAACGCGCCGGGACCGCGCCCGACTGCGACGACGTCGAGATCGGAGCGCGCGATGCCGGCCTCGCCGAGCACGTCGTCGCACATCGGCAGCAGCAGATCGGCATGGCGTCGCGGCGCGAGCTCGCTGCGCACGAAGAGCCGATCGCCGGCGAGGAGCGCGACCGAGCAGCATTCCGTCGCGGTTTCGAGCGCGATGAGGTTCATCGCGCGATTCTATCGGCTTGCGGCCGAGCTCACCGCTCAGGGCAGCTCACGGCCCGAATGGGGATCGATCGAGTACGGATAGGTCGTTTCGAGGAATCCCGGCTGTGCCCGGACGCGATCGATCCAGGCGGCGACATTCGCGAACTCCGCCATCGGCAGGTCGGCCTCGTGCGCGCGGCTCGCATAGGCGAACAACGACATGTCGGCGATCGTGTAGCCGTCGCCCGCGATGAAATCGCGCGAGGCGAGCTCGCGATCGAGGACGCGCAGCGCACGGAGCGACGCGCGGACCCGGGATTCGATCAGCTCGCGCGAGCGCCGCGCCGCCTTGCCGGTCATGATCCAGTGCCGCAGCGTGCCGATCGCGGGTTCCACGTAGTTGCCTTCGAACGAGAGCCATTGCTGCACTCTCGCGCGCGCATGGCGTTCGTCCGGCAGGTAAGGCGTGTCTTCGCCGAGAAAAAAGAGAATCGCGTTGGATTCGGCGAGCACACGCCCGTCGTCGAGCCGGATCGCCGGCACGGCGCCCGTCGGATTGATGGCCAGATACTCGGACCGCTGCCCTTCGCCTTCGAAGATGCGGATCAGCTCCGTGCGATACGGCCTGTGCAGGTGGTTCAGCAGCAGGCGCACCTTGTAGGCGTTCTGCGAGGGAAGATAATCGAACAGCGTCAGCACGAGCGGCTCCTTGCATCGAGGATCGGGCGCCATCATGTTCGCGGGGAACGGTTCCCGCCTATCCGTTTCTTGCGCGCAAATCCCGCATTGCTGCGCAAGAAGCGGATAGTGGCGCTGCGGTCGGCGCGGTCTACTGCGCGCATCCCGACCAGGAGACCCCGATGAAACCCGATGCCGAAACCTGCTGGACCGCCGTGGAGAGTCGCGATGCCTCGAAGGATGGCGCGTTCGTCTACGGCGTGCTGACGACCGGCGTCTATTGCCGCCCGTCCTGCGCGTCGCGACGCCCGTTGCGCAGGAACGTCCGCTTCTATGCGACGCCGCGCGATGCCGAACGCGACGGCCTGCGCGCCTGCCGGCGCTGCCGGCCGAATCTCGACCCCGCGCAGGACACCCGCGACGTGCGCATCCGCAAGGCCTGCGAGCTGATCGCACGCCATGTCGATGAGCCGTTGTCGCTCAAGCGGCTCGCCGCAGCGGCGGGCTTGAGCCCGTTCCATTTCCAGCGCCGTTTCAAGGCCGTCGTGGGACTCACGCCGAAGGAATTCCACGAAGCCGAGCGCGTGCGCGCGCTGAAGGCCGGCCTCAAGTC
>DAISJF010000428.1:0-2558 GCA_036821625.1 Rhodanobacteraceae bacterium | reverse complement strand
GGCGCAGCTCGGCAACGTCTATCTGCTCGAAGCGGATCTGCTCGCGCGCAAGGGACGCGTGCAGGAAGCCAGGGCGGTTTACGAGCGCGGACTCGAAACGCTGCCGGACGATCCGCGTCTTCTGTATGCGCGGGCGCTGCTTGCGGCCGAACAGGACGATCTGCCCGCCGCCGAGCGCGACCTGCGCCGCGTGATCGAGCTCAAGCCCGACGACGCCGATGCGCTCAACGCGCTCGGCTATACGCTCGCCGATCGCACGGACCGCCGTGCCGAGGCGCTCGAGCTGATCGAACGCGCGATCAAGCTCAAGCCCGACGAGCCCGCGATCATCGACAGTCTCGGCTGGGTCCGCTATCGCATGGGCGATCTGGACGCCTCGCTCAAGGAGCTGCGTCGCGCGTATGAGAAGCAGGCCGATCCCGAGATCGCCGCGCACCTGGGCGAAGTGCTCTGGGTCAAGGGCGAGCACGACGAAGCCCGGCGCGTCTGGGAGCAGGGCCGCAAGAAGGACGCGAAGAACAAGGCGCTCCTGGAAACGATCCGGCGGCTGACGACGTGAGTGCCGGCGGTCCGTCGCGCGGGCTGGCGGCGCGCACACGCAGGTTTTCGAAGCAATCCGGGCGTTTCGTCGGCTGCGCGCTGGCGCTTGTGCTCGCCTCATGTGCCGCACCGCGAGTGAGACCCGACGGCGAGCTTCTCGCGGGCCAGAGCGAGCGCGAGAAGACGCTCGCGGCGCAGCCGGGCTGGCAGCTCGAGGGCCGGCTCGGCGTGTCCGACGGTCGCGACAGCGGCAGCGGCTCGCTGCAGTGGCGCCAGGATGGCGACACGTTCCATTTCAGCGTGCATGCGCCGGTGACCGGCAAGACCTGGGTCCTGAGCGGGGATGCGCAGCATGCCGTGCTCGAAGGTCTGCGCCAGCAACCCGTCGAAGCCGACGATGCGGCGCAACTGCTCGAACGCGAGCTCGGCTGGCACGTGCCGGTTGTCGAATTGACGCATTGGGTCCGCGCGGCACGCGCGAACGGCGATGCGCGTGTCGAGTTCCGCGCGGATGGGCTGCCGTCCGCAATCGAAGAGGATGGCTGGAAGATCGAGTATCCGGACTACGACACTGCGCATCAGCCGCCGCTGCCGCGCAAGATCTTCGCGAGCCGCGGCAGCTATCGCGTACGGCTGGCGGTGAGCAAATGGCAGTGAATCTCGAAGACGCGGCCGGCCGCGTGCGCGCGGCGGAACGCACGCGCGGGCTCGCAAGCCGGGAGCGCGACGCGTGGGCCTGGACGGAGGCGTCGACGGTTCCGAGTGTCCCGGGGAAGCGCTGATGGCGTCGTTTGCGCAGACGCCCGGCGACGGCGGCTGGACGACCTGGCCCGCGCCCGCGAAGCTCAATCTGTTCCTGCACATCGTCGGCCGCCGCGCCGACGGCTATCACCTTCTGCAGACGGCATTCCACTTGCTCGACTGGGGCGACGAGGTGCGCTTGCGCATCCGCGACGATGGCGAAATCCGCCGCGTCGATCCGCTGCCGGATGTTGTCGACGATGCCGACCTCGGCGTCAGGGCGGCCCGCGCGCTCCGCGAGGCGACCGGCTCCCGACTCGGTGCGGATATCGCAATCGACAAGCACATCCCGATCGGCGGTGGGCTCGGCGGCGGCAGCTCCGATGCCGCGACGGTGCTCGTCGCGCTGAATGCGCTGTGGGACACCGGGCTCGACGAAGACGCACTCGCCGGCATCGCGCTCGGCCTGGGTGCCGACGTTCCGCTGTTCGTGCGCGGCGTGAGCGCGTGGGCCGAGGGCATCGGCGAGCGGCTGACGCCCCTCGCGTTGCCGGAGAGCTGGTACGTCGTGGTCGATCCCGGCGTCGCGGTGCGGACGCGCGATCTCTTCCAAGTGCCGGAATTGACACGAAACTCTCCACGCCTGACAATTCCGCTCTTTGTTTCCGGTGTGGCTGCCGGCAATGCGTTCGAGCCGGTGGCGCGCGCGCGTTTTCCGGCGATCGCGGCGGCGCTCGATTGGCTCGGCCGTCATGCCGAGGCGAGACTCAGCGGTTCGGGCGGGTGCGTGTTCGCGCGGGTCGCGTCGCGCGTCGCGGGCGAGGCGCTGGTTGCGGATTGTCCGGCGGGAATGCATGCGTGGGCAGCGCGCGGTGTTGTCGAGTCGCCGCTGCGCGAGCGGTTCGCCGCCTGGCGCACAGAGAAGGCCTGACGGACGCGGCAGACAGGTTTCGGTTGGGGCGTCGCCAAGTTGGTAAGGCACGGGATTTTGATTCCCGCATTCGCAGGTTCGAGTCCTGCCGCCCCAGCCAACAAAAGACGCCTGTCGGGCGTCTTTTGTTGGCTGGGATTGCCTCCATAACCCCGCCGATCGCGCGCAGGGCGCACGATCGGCACCCCTTGACTCAAGGGGTCATTGGAAAGGCCGTACCGTTGTTGTTCGGTGACGAGGTGAGCGTGTGAACACCAACGTGAACGCGGCAGGTCTGCTCGTCTTCACCGGCAACGCGAACCGGCCGCTGACGAGCGCGATCTGCGCCGAGCTCAACGTGCCGATG
>DAISJF010000427.1:0-2572 GCA_036821625.1 Rhodanobacteraceae bacterium | reverse complement strand
TACGACCGGCATCCGGGACAGGCGCCTCGCCTCGACGACGACGAGATCGATGACGTGATCGCGTTCCTCGGCACGCTGACCGACGGCTACGACGCCGCAACCGACACGGCCGATCCGGCCCGCCCGCTCGCGCCACAAGACTAGAAATCGACTGGAGATCACCCGATGCAACGCGTGACAGCCCTGATGACTGCCGTTTCGATCGCGCTATGCGCCGCCGCGCCAGCGCACGCCGAAGACGAGACGCTGCGGAAAGAGCTCGAAGCACTGCGCGCGCAGGTCGCGGCGCTGCAGGCCGAAGTCGACCAGATGCGCGCGGGCCCAGCGTCGAACACCGTTGCGGCGCCGCAGGCTGCGCCGACCATCGCGCCCGTGCCGGCAACATCGCCGACGCCGGCGCAATCGGCCGTCGCGCAATCGGCTCCGGCACCGGCCGCGCGCGGCATCGGCAACGACACGACGCGCCTGTGGGGCTACGGCGAGCTCAATTACAACCATCCAACCGGCGATGCCGGCGCATCGCAAGCCGACCTGCGCCGCGCAGTGCTCGGTTTCAGCCACGCATTCAACGAAGACACCCACGTATACGGCGAGCTCGAGTGGGAGCACGCGGTCGTTTCCGCGGACGATCAGGGCGAGAGCGAAGTCGAGCAGCTCTACGTCGAGCACCAGCTCAATCCGGAGCTCGCGTTCCGTGCCGGTCTTACGCTGATTCCGCTCGGTCTTCTCAACGAGCACCACGAACCAACCAACTACTACGGCGTCGAGCGCAACTTCATCGAGACCGCGATCATTCCGTCGACCTGGCGCGAAGGCGGCGTCTCGATGCTCGGCTCGACCGAAGGCGGCCTGAGCTGGAACGTCGGACTGACGACCAGCCAGAACCTGCGCAACTGGGATCCCTCCGATCCGGAAGGCCGCATCTCGCCGCTCGGCGCGATCCATCAGGAGCTCCAGCTCGCGAGCGCGCGCGATGTCGCGCTCTACGGCGCCGCGAACTGGCAGGGCGTGCCGGGCCTGACGCTCGGCGGCGGCGTGTTCAGCGGCAACATCGGCCAGGGCGACGACGGCAATTTCCTCGCGGCGGACTCGCGCGCGACGCTCGGCGAAGTGCACGCGCGCTGGCAGCCGGGGCCGTTCGATCTGTCGGCGTTGTACGCACGGGGCACGATCAGCGACACCGAGCAGCTCAACCTGACTTTCGTCGGCAATCCGTTCCCGGTGCCGAAATCGTTCTGGGGCGGCTACGTGCAGGGCGCGTGGCGCGCCTGGGACAACGGCCAATCGTCGCTCGCACCATTCGTGCGCTACGAAGCGTTCAACACCGCAGCATCGTTTGCATCGGTGCCGTTGGGTCTCGGCGTGCCGTCCGCGGATACCGAACGCGTGTGGACGGTCGGCGTCAACTACTATTTGACGCCCGAAGTCGTGTTCAAGGCCGATTACCAGCGCTTCAACATCACCGACGAGCTGCTAGGCTACGGCACCCGTTTCGATCTCGGCGTCGGGTACCAATTCTGACGATGGCACGCGTGCGCGCGATATGGCTCGTGCCCGGCGCGCTCGCTGCGCTGCCGGCCTGGCACGCCGCGTACGCGGTGCAGTACATGAGCGTCGCCGAAGCACAACGCGCGGCGTTCGCGTCGGCGAGCGAGTTCGCACCAGTCGTGGTCGATCGCGCAGCGCTCGACGCCGCAATCGCGGCGGTGCCGGAAAGTGCGTTGGACGGCGGCTGGTCGCCGCAGATCTGGCAGGCGAAGAAGGACGCCTCGCCGCTGGGCTGGCTCATCGTCGATCAGGTCATCGGCAAGGCCGAAGCGATCACGTACGCGCTCGCGCTCGATCCGCACGGCGCGGTGCTGAGTCTCGAAGTGCTCGAATACCGCGAGACGCACGGCGGCGAGATCCGTCTCGCGGCGTGGCGCAAGCAGTTCGTCGGCAAGACCGCGCAGGATCCGGTGCGCCTGGACAGCGACATCCACAACATCTCCGGCGCGACGCTGTCGTGCCGGCACGTGACCGACGGCGTGCGGCGGCTGTTGGCGCTCTACGCAAGCGCGTTGAAGACGACCTGACGATGCAGACGCGCCGCGCCCGACCGCTGCTGGGCACGCTCGTCGAGATCCGCGTCGACGACGTCGACCCGGCGCGGGCCCTCGCCGCGATCGAGGCCGCATTCGCCGAGATCGCGGCCGTGCACCGGCGCATGAGCTTCCATGAGCACGACAGCGATGTCTCGCGCATCAATCGCGATGCGTCGCGCGAGCCCGTCACGGTCGATGCGCGCACGCTCGAAGTGATCCGGCTCGCGATCGACGTCGCGCGCGCATCGGCGGGCCGTTTCGATCCGACGATCGCCGCCGAGCTCGTCGCGTGGAATCGGCTGCCGCGCCCGCGCGATGCGCCGGCGCCGCAGACGGACGCAGACTGGCGCGACATCGAAGTGCGCGACGACGGTCGCATCGGCTGCGCAAGACCGTTGTGGATCGACCTCGGCGGCATCGCGAAGGGTTACGCGGTGGACCGCGCGATCGAGCGTCTCGCGGAGCTCGGTATCGCGCAGGCCTGCGTC
>DAISJF010000426.1:0-2579 GCA_036821625.1 Rhodanobacteraceae bacterium | reverse complement strand
CACCGGTCTCTGACCGTCGGCGTCGCCGTCGAGCTGGATGTCGAGCACGCCGATGCGGACCGGCTCGCCGAGGGCGACGTGCAGCACCGCGACGTAGTCCGGGCCGTTCTCGCGCAGCTCGCCGCTGACCTCGACGTGGTAGTAGCCATAGGGTTCGAGCGCGCCGCGCACCTGATCGCGCGCGCGTTCGTAGATCCGATGCACCTGCGCGGCGGTCACATCGCGCGTGGTGTACTCGTTCAGCTCGAGCGCAGCGAGCGCCGCGTCGCGCAGCGGACCGTCGACGCCGTCGAGCTGTACGCTGACGTGCGCCGCCTCGGCGCGCGCCGAGGCGAGCAGCGTGATGCCGAACATCAGGCGGGCGATGCGGCGCTGGCGGTTCCGGCCGTCGAACGTGCGCATCCGGCAGTTATAGCAGGTGCGCCGCCGAGTTCCGTTAGCGGGGTCGAGGAGCGGGTGAGCTCACGTCGGCCGGCGCTGCGGCGCCGGCCGGTGCGCTTCAGCGTGAGAGCGGCCTCAACCTTTCACCAGACGCGGATCAACGCGCAGGCTTGGCCCGCGGTTTCGGTTGCGGCGCCGGCGTCGTGTCGCCGTATGTGACGACGACGTTGTCGGCGCCGAGCCGCCAGCAGGCATCGAACGTGAAGTCGTCCGGATTGATCACCCAGAAGCGGATGCCGTCGATGTTCTGCATCAGGTCCTGCCAGGTGTAGTTGAGCTCGGGCGGCGCGTTCAGCTCCCAGCCGTCGGGCACCGCATCGGTCGAGTCGCTCGGGATCGGGAACGAGGCTTGCACCCAGGGCATCAGCTGCGGCATGCCGATCGACCACGGCCCGGTCACGGTGTGCGCCTCGATCACTGCGCCGCCCGGATCGCTGTGCAGATCGAACAGCCCGATCGAAAACGTGCTCGGCGAGGTATAGATCGGGAAGCAGCCGGAGCGCAGCTTCTCGAACGAGAACGATGCCGAATGCAGCGTGCCGCTGGCGAGCGCGGCGCTCAGCGCGGAGCCGGGCGGCGGCACCGAGGTCAGGTTCGGATGATCGGAGTAGTACGGCGTGCCGCTGTCGAGCCACGCGCCGGGATTGCCGCCGCTCGGCTCGATGATGAAGTGGCCGCCGCCGTTGTTGGTCCATCCCCACTCGTTCGGATTCGTGCCCGACTCGAAATTGTCGATCACCTGCGTCGCCGCGGCGGCGGCGGGCAGAGCGAAAAGCAGCGTGGCTACCAGCGTTTTCATGCGGATCTCCGGCGTTCATCTCGTGGGGCCGGCCTTGCGCGCGGCGTTGCGTATGATTCACCGCGCGGCCGCGCGATGTCTTTCCAGTTTGCTTCCAGTTCCGTTTCCAAAACGTGCACGCCGATCCGCTGCGTCAGTGCGTGTGCGTCGCGGCCAGCGCAGCGCCGGCCTGCGGCGGCCGCTCGAGGTCCTGAGGCAACCTGCGCTCGCCGGCCAGCGACCGCGCCTGTGCGAGCGCTTTCGCCCACGGTCCGCGCTGTCCGAGCGCATGGAAAAGCCGGACCTGGAGCAGGGCCGAGTCGTAGTCGCGATCGGCCCAGGGTGCGACGCGCCCGATCACGTCCCCGGCCTCCTGCAGACGCGCGTGCGCGAGCAGCCAGGGACCGAACGCATCGGTCACCGCGCCGACGTCGGCCGGCTCGCCGCGCGCTTCGGCGAGATCGAGCGCCTGCCGGAACAGGCGATCGGCCGACGCATCGTCGCCGGCTGCGGCCCACTCCGCGGCAGCGAGCGCCTGGACCGGATAGACGGGCGGCTTTCCGAAATCGATCCAGCTCGCCGCCGGCGCCTGTTCGGGCCGCGGACCCGGCGCGGCCAGGATCGCACGCTGATACACGAGCGCGATCTCGGCGACCCCTTCGCCGGCATCGTCGCTCGGCCGCGGCAGCGAAAGCGCGCGCTTGGCTTCCGCGGCGGCGTCGCGATCATCGTCCTGCGCGAGCGCGAGGCGCGCGCGCAACGCGTGCAGGCGCCGTGCGACGAATGGATTTGAATCCGGCGCATCCGTGGGCAGAGTGGACAGCAGTGCGCCGGCGTCGCGAAAGCGTCCGAGCGCGAGGAACGCGTCGACGCGGTCCTCGATGAGATTCAGGCGCTGATTCGGATCCGTCACGCGCGCGGCCAGCGACCAGCTGCGATCGCTCGCAGCGAGCGCGGCGGCCGGCTGCAGCAGCACCATGTGATTCGAAACCAGGCTTTCGAGCGTCTCCATCAGCTCGTTGATCGCGCCATAGCGCTCGAAGACCGTCGCGGCATTCTCGAGATAGCCGATCGCTTCCTGCGGCCGGTCGCGATTCATCTCGAGTGCCGCCTGATCGGTGTCGACGCGCGCGATCGCGAGCGTGTCGCCGGCCTCCTCGAGCTGCACGCGAGCCTGACCGAGATCGGCCAGCGCCGGCGCGAAATCCCGGCGCATCGCGCGCGACACGCCGCGCCCGGTCAGCGCGCGCCCGAGCTCGGGCGCGTTGCCGCGATCGTTGAGCAGCGCGATCGCCGCGTCGTAATCGCTTTCGGCGCCGGCGTAGTTGTCCTGACGGATGCGCACGGCGCCGCGTCCGTC
>DAISJF010000425.1:0-2586 GCA_036821625.1 Rhodanobacteraceae bacterium | reverse complement strand
CGCGCAACCGCGCGGGTTTCGCCGAAGCGCCGATGCTGCGCAAGCCGTCGTGGATCCGCGTCCGTATCCCGCCCGGCAACGCGGTCGCGAGGCTCAAGGCGAAGCTGCGCGAGAACCGTCTCGTCACGGTCTGCGAAGAAGCCTCCTGCCCGAACATTCACGAATGTTTCGGCAAGGGCACGGCGACGTTCATGATCCTCGGCGACGTCTGCACGCGCCGCTGCTCGTTCTGCGATGTCGCGCACGGCAGGCCGAACGCGCCCGATCCGCTCGAGCCCGCGCATCTCGCCGGCACGATCCGCGACATGGGCCTGCGCTACGTCGTGATCACCTCGGTCGATCGCGACGACCTGCGCGACGGCGGCGCCGCGCACTTCGCGGCCTGCATAAAAGCCGTGCGATTCGAGAATCCCGACATCCGGATCGAGATCCTGACTCCCGATTTCCGCGGCAAGGGCCGCATGGAGCGTGCGCTCGAAGCGCTCGCCGGCGATCCGCCCGACGTGTTCAACCACAACCTCGAAACCGTACGGCCGCTGTACCGCGAGGTGCGGCCGGGCGCCGACTACGACTGGTCGCTGGACCTCCTGGCGCGCTTCAAGGCGCAGCATCCGGACATCCCGACCAAGTCCGGGATCATGCTCGGACTCGGCGAGACGTTCGCGCAGGTCGAGGAAGCGTTGAACGATTTGCGTTGCCACGCAGTCGATATGGTTACGATCGGCCAGTATCTTCAGCCGACCCCGCACCATCACCCGGTCATCCGCTACTGGACTCCGGAAGAGTTCTCAGAGCTGGAAAGGCTGGGATACCGCCTGGGTTTCCACCACGTGGCTTCCGGGCCGCTGGTGCGCTCGTCCTATCACGCGGACCGGATGGCGCATGAAGCCGGTTACGTGAACGTTGCCTAGGCGGTTCAGCTCCAGTAGGCGCGGTGGCGCGTTGAATCGAACGCGTTGAATCGAACGCATTGAATCGAACGCATTGAATCGAAAACGGTGTCGAACAATCCGGTGCTTCGTCAGGTCCGCTGAACGGAGCCGGTCAATAGTCGCGATCCCCAGGGACCGCTCTTGGAGAGATGTGATGCGGAAGTTGTTGTTGGCGCTGACCCTGGTTGCACTGGCCGGTCCCGTGTTCGCCAAGGCGACCCCCGACGCGGGTACGCCGTTGCTGCTCAAGCCGACGCCTGCCGATGGCGAAGCGGC
The DNA here is from genome assembly GCA_036821625.1 of Rhodanobacteraceae bacterium. Taxonomy (GTDB): domain Bacteria; phylum Pseudomonadota; class Gammaproteobacteria; order Xanthomonadales; family Rhodanobacteraceae; genus Dokdonella_A. The sequence goes on along the minus strand of DAISJF010000425.1, from coordinate 1,378 downwards.
CGTCTGGGCCACGCGCTTCCTGACCAAGTTCCATTACAAGCCGGAGCCGCTCGACGATGCGATGTCGGCGCAGATCTTCACGCGCTACCTCGACGCGCTCGACAGCGACCGCCTGTTCTTCACGCAGGCCGACATCGACCGGTTCTCCGAATACAAGACCAAGCTCGACGACGCGATCTACGATCAGGACCTCTCCGCACCGTTCGCGATCTTCAACCTCTACGAGCAGCGCGTCGGCGAGCGCGTCGCATACGCGCGCGGCCTGTTGCCGAAGGGCTTCGACTTCAACATCGACGAGAGCTATCAGTTCGACCGCGAGAAGACGCCGTGGGCGAAGAGCGAAGCCGAGCTCGATGATCTCTGGCGCAAGCGCATCAAGAACGACTGGCTGCGCCTGAAGCTCGCCGGCAAGAGCGACAAGGACATTCGCGACACGCTCGACAAGCGCTACGCGAACTACCTCGATCGCGTCCGCCAGCTCAACAGCGAGGACGTGTTCCAGACGTTCATGAACTCGTATGCGATGTCGATCGAGCCGCACACGAACTACCTCGGCCCGCGTGCGTCGGAAAACTTCGACATCGCGATGAAGCTTTCGCTCGAAGGCATCGGCGCGGTCCTGCAGCGCGACGAGGACTACACCGCGATCCGCGAGATCGTGCCGGGCGGCCCGGCCGCGCTCAGCGGCAAGCTCAAGGTCGGCGACCGCGTCGTCGGCGTCGGCCAGGGCGATCACGGACCGATAGCGGACGTGATCGGCTGGCGGCTCGACGATGTCGTCGAAAAGATCCGCGGCGCGAAGGACACCGTCGTGCGACTCGAGATCCTGCCGGCCGACGCAGGCCCCGACGGCAAGCACATGACCGTAGCGCTGACGCGCAAGAAAGTCAGCATCGAAGAGCAGGCGGCCAAGAAATCGGTGATCGAGGTCAAGACCGGTGATCACGTGCGTCACATCGGCGTGATCTCGCTGCCGACGTTCTATCAGGACTTCGATGCACGCCGCCGCGGCGATGCGGACTACAAGAGCGCGACGCGCGATGTCGAGAAGCTGCTCGGCGAGCTCAAGAAGGAAAAGGTCGACGGCGTGATCGTGGATCTGCGCAACAACGGCGGCGGCTCGCTGGCCGAGGCCACCGACCTTACCGGCCTGTTCATCGACAAGGGCCCGGTTGTGCAAGTGCGCAGCGCGAACGGTCAGGTCGAGGAAGAGGAAGACCCGCATCCCGGCATGGCCTGGGACGGTCCTCTCGCCGTGCTCGTCAATCGCGCGTCGGCGTCGGCATCGGAGATTTTCGCCGCCGCGATCCAGGATTACGGCCGGGGCGTCATCATCGGCGAGCCGACGTTCGGCAAGGGCACCGTGCAGAACCTGGTC
>DAISJF010000424.1:0-2594 GCA_036821625.1 Rhodanobacteraceae bacterium | reverse complement strand
AAGGCGTGTCCGCGCCCGGCGAAACCACGGCGGTCTACACGTTCGTGCCCGATCTCAACACGCCGTGTCGATTCGAAACCATCGCATGGCAGCTGTCCCGGCGCGGCAAGTCCGATCGCGTCATCGAAAAGGTTCTCGGCGGCAATTTCCTGCGCCTGTTCGCGGAAACCTGGCCGGCGTGATCGTCGCCCGTCGGCGCCTGCCGCGAACGGATGCGCGCGGACTCGACGCATGAACGACGTCGACGAAGAAGCGATCATCGCCCGCATCGCGGCGCGCTATCGGCTGAGGCATCGCGGATACGTGCGCGGCAAGCTGCGCTGGGATCCGGTTTTCGCAGCCGTCGCGACGCGCGTCATCGATTCGCCGCACCCGCTGCTCGACATCGGCTGCGGGCTCGGCCTCCTCGGCCAGTACCTGCGCGAGCACGGCTTCCATTCGCCATACCGGGGGCTCGATCTCGACTCGCGAAAGATCGCCCAGGCGCGCGCAGCGGCCGTCGCCGACATGGATTTCGTTACCGGCACCTCGACCGAACTGCCCGCTTTCGAGGGAAACGTCGCGCTGATCGATCTCCTGCATTACCTGTCGGCCGATCAGCAGCAGCAAACGCTCGCAGCGGCAGCCGCGTGCGTCGCGCCGGACGGCGTGCTGCTGATCCGCAACGTGTTGCGCGATCGCAGCTGGCGTTTCGGGGCGACGCGGTTGGAGGAGCGGCTCGCTTACACAGTCGGTTGGATGCGAAGCCCGACCCGCCATTTTCCCGCCCGTGCGGAGATCGAGCAGCCGCTGTCGTCGATGGGCTTTGCGGTGCGCGTCGAGCCGCTCTGGGGCCGGACGCCGTTCAACAGCTATCTTTTCGTCGCTCGACGCACGGCCGCCGGATGATTCACGACGTCGGCTCTGCTTCGGCGGCAGCCGCCTTCGCCGTGCGCGCGCGTCGCCGCCGCATGCGCGCGTGAAGCTTCGCGCGACGCTCGGCGAGGCAGCGCGCGTGCTGACGTCGCGCCTCCGCGTCGCCCGGCAGTGCTGCCAGCGTCGTCCGGTAGGCGCAGAAGTCCGCGTAGGCGTTGAGCACGACGCGCAACCGACGCAGCAGGATCTCGAGCATGATCGCGTCGTCGAGCAAGCCGATCACTTCGATGTCGTCCGGAATCAGATCGTCGGGGTCGCTGAAATACGCGAGCGTTTCCACGACTTCCGAGCGCTCCGGATCAGACAGCGCCCACGCCTCGTCCTCGAGCATCAGGATCAGGCGCTGCACTTCGACCAGCCGCTTGCGCACGTACGCGGGCGCCGCGCTCGCGGCCAGGTGGTCGAGCGCATACTTCGTCGCGTCGATCACGTCCACCTCGTCGGCGCAGCGGGTCTGTCGCCGCGAGCGTGCGAGCACGGCCTGGAAGCGTTCGATGTCGGCGGCTTCGAGCTCGAAGGTGATGCGCATGGTGGCGCGGAGCGTACGCGCGCGAAGGCGGCCGGTCAAAGGCGTGCTGGTGCGTCGCGACACCATGTCGCCGCGCAACCCGCTACCGGCATCGCACCCGATGATTCAGTGATTGAAATACTGCTCGATCGGCACGTCGACGGTCGTCCACGTCGCTTCCTCGAAGAAATCCGGCAGCGGCATGTGGCGTTCGAGCGGCAGCGTCTCCGGCATCGGCTCGCCGGCGTGCGCGAGATTGCGACAATGCTCACCGATCGCGCGGCGCGCATACAGGATCGCCTGCTCGCGGCTTCTGCCCGCGGCGCGGCAGCCGGGCAGATCCGGAATCATCACGCAGTGGAGGTCGGCGTCGACCTCGCGCAGTGCCAGCAGGAATCGCATGCTAGTGCACCGCGACGTCGGGAGCCGGATCGACCGTCCCGTGAAACACAAGGGCGCCTTCCCGGCGCGGGCCGCAAAACCGCAAAGATTCCATCGCCAACACATCCCTTCGGCGTCGCCGCCGTCCACGCTCTGCGAGCGGGAAATCCATGCCTGCGCGATCAGGGTAGTTGTCGCGCCGCAGTGGACATGTGAAAACGCGGCAGTGCTCGCTTGCGACATCGCCACTCGTCGGTCATATGCCACCGGTCGCTACTCGCCGCGAAATCGTGCGATCGGCGATCGAGATCCGCCTTCCTCCGCCGCGCGCATACCAAGGGTGCGTTCCACGCTCAGCCTCAAGGCGTATCGCCGCGGCGATGGAAGGCAGCCGGAGATACCGAACGCGGCGACGGCTGGCCGCGTCTAGCCGAACGGCCCTTCCGACGTCGAGGCTTCGTCGCTGAAACGAAACTTCGCGAGCCTGCGGTCGGCGCGCAGTTTCCCGACGAGCGTCCCGGGCCGTTGCCGCTGCCGCGCTGCGCAGCCGAACACGAATCCGGCCGAACCCGCGCGCCGGATCGAGACGACGCGGACATCGAATGGCGTCAGCGAATCCTGAATGATCTCCGCAAGCGTGTCCGCGCTCGCGCGGGCAGTGAGCGGCTGCGAACGGGACTGCATGGCGAAGAAAACGGGCATGGTCGGTTTCCTGCTGCTGCGCCCGGAACATAGCAGGGCCATGCTTAAGAATTTGTCTCGCTGAACGTCGCAGCGAAGAAGCGACTCG
>DAISJF010000423.1:0-2598 GCA_036821625.1 Rhodanobacteraceae bacterium | reverse complement strand
TTCGCGCCGCCGCACGTGCTCGTGCAGACCGAGACGCCGGGGCTCGATGCGACGCAGGTCGAATCGCTCGTCACGCGGCCGCTCGAAGGCCTGCTCGCCGGCACCGAAAACGTGCGCACGGTGCGCTCGACGTCGAGCCAGGGACTTTCTGCGATCCGCGTGATCTTCGATCGCGGCGGCGATCCGTATCGGCAACGCCAGGTCGTAACCGAGCGGCTCGCCGAAGCGAGCGGGCTCCTGCCGGCCGGCGTCAGCTCGCCGCAGCTCTCTCCGCTGTCCTCGTCGATGGAGTACCTGGTCCACTTCGGTTTCACCAGCGACACGCTGTCGCCGCTCGAGCTGCGCGATCTCGTCGAATGGGTCGTCAAGCCGCAGATTCTCGCGGTGCCGGGCGTTGCACAGGCGCAAGTGTTCGGCGGCGAGGTGCGCGAGCGCCAGGTCATGGTCGATCCGCTCAAGCTCGCGGCGTACGGGCTCACGCTCGACGATGTCGCGCAGGCGACGCGGCGCGCGACCGAGCTGATCGGCGGCGGCTATATCGAGACCGCGACGCAGCGCCTCGTCGTGCAGGCCGAAGCGGCGGGCGCGACCGCCGATGCGCTCGCGCAGGCGATCGTCGCGACACGCGACGGCATGCCGGTGCGGCTGGCGGACCTCGCGACGATCCGCGACGGCGCCGAGCCGCGCTTCGGCGACGCGATGATCGGCGGCCGGCCGGGGATTCTGGTCGAGACCTCGACGCAGTTCGGCGCCAACACGCTCGAAGTCACTCGCGCGCTCGAAGCGCGGCTCGACGCGCTCGCGCCGCAGCTGAAACAGCAGGGCGTCGAATACCATCCGGCGCTGCTCAGGCCTGCGAGCTTCATCGAGAGCGCGATCGAGAAGCTGCGCAATTCGCTGCTGATCGGAGCGGTGCTGGTCGTCGCGCTGCTGCTCGTCACGCTGCGCGACTGGCGTGGCGCGCTGGTGTCGTTCAGCTCGATTCCGCTCGCGCTCCTGACGACGGTCTGGATCCTCGAATCGTTCGGGCTCAGCCTCAACACGATGACGCTCGGCGGCCTCGTCGTCGCGCTCGGCGTCGTGGTCGACGATGCGGTGATCGACGTCGAAAACATCCTGCGCCGCATGCGTGCGTTTGGTACGTCACCGATCGAGGTGCGCGATCTCTTCACGCGCGCCTCGCTCGAGGTGCGACGGCCGGTGTTCTACGCGACCGCCGCGGTCGCGGTCGCGTTCCTGCCGATCCTGATGATGTCGGGTCTGCAGGGCGCGTTCTTCCGGCCGCTGTCGATCTCGTTCCTGCTCGCCATCGGCCTTTCGCTGCTGGTCGCGATGAGCGCGACGCCGGCGCTGTGCGCGCTGGTCATGAAGAACCATCGGCCGCGGCCCGAAGCCGCGTTCCTCGCGCGCTGCAAGCGCTGGCAGCTGCGCACGATCGAGGGCTTCGACCGGCGGCCGCGCGTGCTGATTGCGCTGCTCGTGGTCACCGGCATCGCCGGCATCGTGCTGCTGCCGCTGCTCGGCGCGCGCCTGCTGCCGGATTTCCGCGAGAACTATCTGATCGCGCACGCTTCGCTGCGGCCCGGCATCGCGATCGCCGAGACCGCGCGCATCGGCGAGGGCATCTCGAAGGCGCTGGTGAAGATTCCGGGCGTCAAGAGCGTCGCCGAGCAGATCGGCCGCGCGGAGAACGGCCAGGATCCGGACACGCCGAACAAGAGCGAGTTCGAGGTGCAGATCGATCCGGCCAAGGGTCATACCGCGACCGACATCGATGCGGCGATCCGCGACGTGTTCGACGACTATCCGAACCAGCTCGTCGAAATCTACTCTGTGCTGGCCGAGCGCATCGGCGAGACGCTGTCCGGTGAAAGCGCGCCATTCTCGGTCAGCGTGTTCGGTGCGGACCTCGATGTGGACGACCAGGTCGCCGGCGCGATCGCCGAAGTCCTGGAAAAGCTTCCCGACAGCGGCAATGTGCGGCTGGTCGTGCCGCCGCGCCAGCCGGAGCTGCGCGTAACCGTCAAGCCCGAAGCGCTGGCACTGTACGGCCTGCAGGCGGGCGACGTGCTCGACGCGATCAACGCGGCCTATCACGGCAGCCGCGTCGCGCAGATCCAGCACGCCGACCGCAGCGTACCGGTCGCGCTGCGCATCGCGGGCGCGGGCAACGATCCGCACGCGATCGGCGCGCTGATGCTGCGCGGCCGCGACGGCGCGCTCGCGCCACTCGGGAAAGTCGCGGATCTCGAAACGATCACGGCGCGCAGCATGATCGAGCACGAGGATGGGCTGCGCCGGCAGATCGTCGTGGCGACGCCGAAGACTTCCGACCAGGCCGGCTATGCCGAAGCGGCGCGCAAGGCGATCGCAGCGAAAGTGCCGCTGCCGGCCGGCGTCTATCTGCGTTACGGGGGCGCGGCCGAAGCGCAGACCGAAGCCGCGAACGAACTGCTGCTGCATTCGGCAGCCGCATTCGTCTTGATCGTGCTGCTGCTCGGCCTCGCATTCGGACACGCGCGACACGTGCTGCTCGTACTGCTTGCGCTGCCGTCGACGCTGATCGGCGGCGTCGCCGCGGTCGCGCTGACCGGCGGC
>DAISJF010000422.1:0-2609 GCA_036821625.1 Rhodanobacteraceae bacterium | reverse complement strand
GCCGCGAGCAGCGCGCCCGCCGGGGTCAACGTGATGCGGAAGCACGCGCCGCCGCCGGCGACCGGCACGTATTCGAGCGTGGCCTGGCTCGCCTCGGTCATCTGCTTGGCGAGATAGAGGCCGAGGCCCGTGCCGTATTCGTGCGTCGTGAAGAACGGCTCGAAGATCTGGCCGGCGACCTTCGGCGGAATGCCGGGGCCGCGGTCGACGACCTCGATCAGCGGCGGACCCTTGTCGGCCGCGAGGCGCGCCGCGACCGTCACGCGCGCCGGCTCGTTCGGCTGGCGTCCGTAGCGCAGCGCGTTCTGCACGAGGTTCCAGACCACCTGCTGCAGATGCTGCGGATCGACCATCGCCTCGATGCGCCGGTTCTGCGTCACGGCGCGGAGCTGATCCTGGCCGAGATCGTTGGCCTGCTTGTAGTCCTCGACGAACGCGAGCACCCACGCGTTGAGATCGATCGTCTCCGGCCGCGAGCGCTCGCGCCGCGACAGCTGCAGGATGTTCTCGATCACGTCGTTCGCGCGCGTGCAGTGGTTGTTGACGATGTCGACGAGCCGCTTGTCCTCGGGCTCGAGCTTCGGCGATTCGGCGAGCAGCTGCGCCGAATAGCGGATCGCCGCGAGCGGGTTGCGGATCTCGTGCGCGATCGACGCGGACAGCCGGCCGAGCGAGGACAGCGTGAGCTCCTCGGCGCGCCGCGACAGCAGCGACGTATCGTCGAGGAAGATCAGCACGTTCGTGTCGTCGTTCGGCGCCAGGCGCGTGAAGCGCGGAATCACTTCTGGCACGTCGGCGGCGAGCGCGACGGCGGTCTGGTCGGTCTTGCCCGAGTGCCGCCAGTGGTAGAGCCGGCGCGACAGCTCGGGCGCGATCGTGCCGAGCTCGCGCTGGCTCGGCGACGGATTGCCGATCAGGTGCCAGGCCGCCTCGTTGATGCGCAGGATGTGGTTCGCCTGGTCGACCAGCAGCACTCCGGTCTTCATGCGCTGGATGATCAGGTCATTGACCTGTTCGAGATTGAGGAGATCGACGCCGCGCTGCGCGGCGAGCGCCTCGGTCGCGCGCATGTGCCCGCCGAGGTAGAAGCAGAGCGCGGCGACCGCGAAATTCGCCAGCGCCAGCAGCGTCGACTCGAACATGCTGGTGCTGCCGGCGTTGTCGACGAAGTTCGCATAGAACGCCGGCGCCATCACGCCGATCACGGCGAGCGTGGCGAAGAAGAACGCGCGATGCGGCAGCAGCAACGCGGCGACGCCGACGTTGACCAGCAGCATGATCGGCACCGCGTTGTGGCCGGACAGCGCGACCAGGACCAGTGAAGCGGCGAGGATGTCGATGACGAGGCCGACGCTGATGCCGGTCGTGAGCGCCGCGCGCATGCGATCGGTGCCGACCAGCATCGTCAGCGCGGCAACGAGATAGGCGAGGGCAACGAGCTGGCCGAGCTCCGGATGGGTGAGCCGCACCAGGTCGAGCTTGATGATGGGGCTGAATACGAGGCCGGCGTAGACGATCGCCTCGAGACAGCGGTACATGTTGAAGAAATAGAGCTCGCGCCGGGTGATGTCGCCCGGGGATTCGGTCGCGCCGCGCGCCCACCGTTCCGCGATCACTGGGTCTCCCTCCGCCCGGGCCAGTATAGCAGTCGTTTCGAAAAAAATGCCGTAGTCATCTGTTTTTACATGGTTTCGTGCCTGTGGACAACCACAGGACGGCAACGCTTCGGCGCAGCGTCGGCACCCGTTGGATCTGCGTGCAAATCATGCGCCGACCGCACGGCCGGCGATCGTCGAAGGCGACCTGCGGGAGGTTCGGGCCGACAGCCGCGATTCTTCGGAGTGTCACCCGGGGTTCTTTGCTTTCGCCGGGAGCCTTGACCAAAATACGCGCCCGTCAACGGCCGGGCTTCGCCCGCCGCTCCCTGATTCGCCACCGCGGCGTGACGTGATGCGCCGCCGCGAGCCCGCTTCGATCGCGCTCGCGCCACCGGAAGGTACCCGCATGAATTTCCACGAATACCAGGCCAAGGAATTGTTCGCCGGTTACGGCATCGCGGTGCCGGCCGGAAAGGTCGCGACGACGCCGGAGCAGGCGGCCGAGGCGGCAAAGGCACTGGGAGGCGAGCAATGGGTGGTCAAGGCGCAGATCCACGCCGGTGGACGCGGCAAGGCCGGCGGCGTCAAGTTGTGCCGCACCACCGAGGACGTGAAAAACGCCGCTGCGGCGATGCTCGGCCGCGGCATGACGACCTATCAGAGCGGCGGCCGCGCACTGCCGGTGAACCAGGTGCTGATCAGCGAAGCGAACGACATCGCGAAGGAGCTCTATCTCTCCGTGCTCGTCGATCGCGCCAGCAAGTCGGTTGCGTTTATCGCATCGGCGCGCGGCGGCGTCGATATCGAGCAGGTCGCACGCGAGAATCCCGAGGACATCCACACGATCGAGGTCGATTTCGTCGAGGGCCTGCAGCCGTACCGCTGCCGCCAGCTCGCGTTCGACATCGGTCTTAACGCGAAGCAGGCGACGCAGCTGACCAAGATCATGCTGGGCCTGTATCGCCTGTTCAACGAGCAGGATCTTTCGCTGGTCGAGCTCAATCCGCTTGC
>DAISJF010000421.1:0-2660 GCA_036821625.1 Rhodanobacteraceae bacterium | reverse complement strand
TACTTCAAGAATATTCTGGGGACCGCCGAAATCGTCGACAGCACGATCTCCGGCAATACCGCAACGAACCTCAGCGGCGCGGTTTACGCTCGCGGTGCCTTGAAGGTTGCCAACAGCACAGTCGCGTTCAATCACGATCATTTCGTCAACTACGCTGGAGTGAGCGTCGGCGGCCCATCGTTGATTCTTGAAAGTTCAATCCTGGCCGGGAATAGCGGAACCCAGGGGCCGGCGGATCTTTTTGTGAAGCCCGGTACGACCGTGAGCGGATCGAACAACCTAGTCATCGCGGCGATCGGTGTATCGATGCCGCCCGCCGATTGTCCGCTACTGGAACCCCTCGCGAATAACGGCGGACCAACCCTTACGCATGCGCTCAGGGAGACAAGCCCAGCGATCGACGCGGGCGGTAACCCGGAAAATCTTATCTTCGATCAAACGGGCAACTTGCGTGTAGACGGCGCAGCAGCGGACATCGGGGCCGTGGAGTGGCGGAATGGCATGACCGAGGACCGTGTATTCGTCGCGGGCTTCGACGGACTGTGTGATCAATAGAGATAGGCTCTGTGGAACTAGCAGGCGCGCGCGGCGACCCACGCGATTATCCAGCGTCATAGCCACCGCCGACACCCTTCGTTGCAACAGCGACCGCATCGTGCGGATGCAGGCTCTCGTGATGCGCGGCACGCACATGGAAATCGGCGACGCGCTCGTCCGCGTCGAGCGCGCTCTGGATGCGCCGTGCGGCGTCTTCGCAGAACATCAGGTTACGTCCGTTCGCAAGCGCGAACGCCTGCTCGTCCTCGCGCTTCACGGCGGTCTGCACCGGCGTCTGCAACGTGTCTTCGATCAGGTCGATCAGCGCGGTGATCGGAAAGTCGAAACCGGGCGCGAGCGTGACGCGGACATCGGCCGTGCTGCGCTGGCTGTGCGGTGTCGCGACGATGCCCTGCTCGCTGCCGAGCCAGGCCAGCACGGCTTCGCGGTGGACGGTTCTGCGATCGGCGAAGTCGGCGGCGAAGCGTTCCTGGATCAGCTGTCGCGCGAGCGCGGCCGAGGCCGGACACGTGCTCGAATACTGCACCTCGACGCCGAGCTCCGCGACGAAGCCCTCGCCGTCGAGCGTGGCGCCGATCTCGACCGGATACGCGCGCCATCCGCTGTGCGCGCTCGCGAGCGCGGGACGGCGCACGAGATGATCGAAACGGATGCGCAGCTCGGCGCGCGTCGAGAGCTCGGCGTGCGAATCGAGGAAGTCGCGCAGCACGCGGCGCAGTGCGCACGGCGTCAACGGCTCGCTCGACAGGTGGCGATCGAGATGAAGATAGAGCCGAGACATGTGGATGCCGCGCGCGTGCGCGTCGTCGAGATCGACGAACGCGGCGACGCGCGCACTCACGCGCTGGGACGAGCCGTCGGGCTGCGCGATCAAGACCGGCATCTGGATATCGTCCATGCCGACGCGGTCCAGCCGGCCGGCGGGGCCGAATTCGGTCTGGCCTGCGACGTCGGGCATGGCGCGCAGCACGTTTTCGCGGGTGGACATGACGAGGTCTCGAGATTCGCGGGATTCCGCGCTCGACGCGATCTGTGGTCGCGCCGACGCGACTCAATAGCCTAGCAGGCGAACGGGTTCGGCGATTCTGTGTTCACCGGCGCGAACGGCGCGCGGCGCGCCACGCCGTCCAGACGTCGCCCGGCGCAAGTCGCGCCAGCGCAGCCCGGATCGCCGCGAGTGGATCGGTGGCGCGGGCCGCTCGTCGCGCCCGTGCGCGATTGGCCGCTGTGATCACGGAGCGCAATGCGCCGAGGGGCTGCTGCGCCTCTTCGAGCCGCGATGCGACGAATTCGTCGGCGAGGCTCCGCAACCATTCACGAAGCGCTTCGCCGCGCGCCGCGGAAGCCTGGGCCAGATCGCCGCGCGCCAGCCGGTGCCCGGCCAGAACATCGAGCGGCAGAGGCAGCTTGCCGTCGCGCAGCGCTTCAGTCAGCGCGGCGGTTTCGCGCAGCGCGCGCACTCGCGTCAGCGCGTCCGCGTTCCTGGCCGCCGGCGAGCCGAATAGTTCGGACTCGATGCTCGCAAGCGGTGCATAGAGCCGCGCATAACCGTCGAACAGCGCGGTGCGGTCGCTCGCCGGTTCCGGATCGCGCTGCGCCGCCGCACCGATGATGACCTGCTGCCAAAGCGACAGCGGAATCGCCGCGTCGCGCAACCGGGGCGTCAGGGCCTGGGTCAGCGGATGCCGCGCCTCGCCGCGACTCGTGCGCGCAAACTCCTCGGCCCACCATTGCAACTTGATCGCGGCCGGCTGCGCTTCGCGGATGGCAAACGCGGCGTGCTCGATCTCGAAGACGAGACACGCGAACGCGCTCTGCGCGTCGCGATCCGCGCCGCGCACGAAGCGGAGCGCGAGCCCGAATTCGGGATACGCCCCGGACCACTTCGCTTCGAAACTCGCAAGCGGTGCGCTGGATCGATCGTCGCTCACACGAGCCCGAGCGCGCGCGGCAGATCGATCGGCGCGTCCACGACATGATCCGCGCCCCATCCGTGCGGATCGCCGCCGTCGAGATAGCCCCACGCCGCGGCGACCGTCGACGTGCCGGCCGCGCGGCCGGCGTCGATGTCGCGTTTGTCGGCGCCGACGAATGCCGTCGCG
>DAISJF010000420.1:0-2660 GCA_036821625.1 Rhodanobacteraceae bacterium | reverse complement strand
GGCACCATGCTGGCGATCAGGAAGATCGGGATGACCACGAGCGCCAGCAGCACAACGGCGGTGCCGGCGAGAATCAGAAATTCCCAAAGCCGCTCGCGCCGGCGCCGGGCAGCGAGCGACGGAGCGCGCTCCGGCGTCAAGAATGACGCGTAAGTGCCTGGATTCGCGGACATCGATGCACGCTAGGCCGTCGATATGACAAGCGTGTTACAGGACTGGGCGGACTGTCATCGATACGCAATCCCGGCGCAATCGGCATTTCAGACGCCGGGTTCAGGCTTTGCGCAACGCCGCTGCGGCGCTGCCGAATGCGTATAGCGATCGTCACTGAAACCTGGCCTCCCGAGATCAACGGCGTCGCGTTGACCGTCCAGTCCCTGGCCCAGGGGCTGGCTGCCCTCGGCCATTCGATCGAAGTAGTCCGCCCGAGACAGGTCAACGACGAGGAGGCGGCGATCGCGGGCCTCGACCACCTGCCAATGCCGGGAGCCGCGCTGCCGAGATACCCCGGCCTGCGCTTCGGCCTGCCGGCACATCGGCGGCTGCATCGCCGCTGGTCGGCCCGACGCCCGGATGTCCTCTATATAGCGACCGAGGGTCCGCTCGGCCTGACCGCGCTCGGCGCGGCGCGCCGCCTGCGCATCCCCGTGAGCACCGGCTTCCATACGCGGTTCGACGACTACGCCCGGCACTACGGGCTCGGATTCCTGACGCCGATCGTCTACGCGTATCTCCGCCGTTTCCACAATCGCGCAGACGCGACGCTGGTTCCGACCGTCGAGCTCGCCGACTTCCTCGCCGCGAACCGGTTCCGTCACGTGCGCCTGCTGCGCCGCGCGGTCGATACCGCTTTGTTTCATCCGGATCGTCGTGACGAGCGCCTGCGCGCCGAGTGGCACATCGGCGTCGACGATCTCGCCGTGATCTATGTCGGTCGCATCGCTCCGGAGAAGAATCTCGATCTCGCGGTTCGCGCGTTCCGCGCGATCCTGGCGCAGCATCCGCGTGCGCGGTTCGTGCTCGTCGGCGACGGCCCGGCGCGAAAGACGCTGAGCGCGGCCCATCCGGACTTCGTCTTCGCCGGCCTGCGACGCGGCGAGGATCTCGCGCGGCACTATGCCAGCGGCGATCTGTTCCTGTTTCCGTCGCTCACCGAAACGTTCGGCAACGTGACCCTCGAAGCGCTCGCGAGCGGCGTGCCCGTGGTCGCGTACGACTACGGCGCGGCGCGCGAGCACATGCGCGATGTCGACGCCGCCGCATGCGTTCCGCTGGACGATCGCGAGAGGTTCATCGAAGCGGCGCTCGCGCTCGCGAATGACGCGCCCCGGCGCACTCGCCTGCGCGAAGCGGCTCGACGCGCGGTCGAAACGCTCGATCCGGCGTCGGTTTCGGCAAGCTTCGCCGATCTGCTCTGCGATCTGACAGCACGGAGCGCGGCATGACGACGTGGCAGCGCCTCGACGCCGGCAGCGCCGAGCGGCGGCTGTGCCTGGCGATGAACCGATGGGGCGCGCGGCATGCGCTGCGCCGTTTCTTCGGCGTCGTCAGCCGGCTCGGCGACGGCGTGTTCTGGTATGCGCTGATGGCCGTGCTCGCCGCGTTCTCCGGCCCGCGCGGCATCGTAGCCGCGCTGCACATGGCGTTGACCGGTCTCGTCGCCGCAGCGATGTATCGCGGCCTCAAGCGCTGGACGCGGCGTCCGCGACCGTTCCGCACGCACGACGGCATCGTGCCTTACATCGCGCCGCTCGATGAATTCAGCTTCCCGTCGGGCCACACGCTGCACGCGGTCAGCTTCACGCTGATCGCGCTCGCGTACTTTCCGCTGCTCGCGCCGGTGCTCGTGCCGTTCACGCTGCTGGTCGCGCTCTCGCGGATCGTGCTCGGATTGCATTACCCGAGCGACGTGCTCGCCGCGACCGTGATCGGTTGCGGGCTCGGAGCGGGGTCGCTGTGGGTTGGGCAGGTGGGATCGTAGATGGGAGGCGGTAGCCGGTAGCCGGAAAGAATCTAGCAGCTCTCCGGCTCACGGCTACCGGTTCCCGGCTACCGTCTTTTCCTACTCACCCCTCACCGCTTCCGCTTCGGCCGCACATACAGCACCAGGCTGTGATCCTCGATCGTGTAGCCGTGCTTGTCGGCCACTTCGCGCTGCAGGCGCTCGATCTCTTCGCTGGAGAACTCGATGACCTTGCCGGTTTCGATGTCGACCATGTGATCGTGATGCTTGCCGCGGTCGAGCTCGTAGACCGCCTGCCCACCCTCGAAGTTGTGCTTGAGCACGATGCCCGCGGCTTCGAACTGCGTGAGCACGCGATAGACGGTGGCGAGGCCGATGTCGTCGTGGTGTTCGAGCAGACGGCGGTAGATATCCTCCGCCGTCATGTGCTTGCCGTCGTGCGTGTCGAGGATTTCCAGGATACGCATGCGCGGATGCGTGACCTTGAGGCCCGCCTTGCGCAGATCGGTCGATTCCATGGTCATGCTCCGTCTGCCCGCATCTGCTTTGCATTCAGACGTCTAGTGTATCATTCGGGCCCTTCACGACCTTCGGTTACCCGCGCATGCGCCTTCGCTGGCTCGCCCTCCTCGTTTCCGTCCCGCTGGCCGGCTGCGGTCTCGTCTACAAGGTGGACGTGCAGCAGGGCAATCTGTTC
>DAISJF010000419.1:0-2662 GCA_036821625.1 Rhodanobacteraceae bacterium | reverse complement strand
TTGACCATTCCTTTCCAGTCCGGCACTCCGGTTTCCTCGTTGATCGACGTGAGCTTGCCGAATTGCGTGTACGAGCCCGGTGCATAGACGTCGAGCGCGCGGATCCGTTCCGCGATCGTGTCCGCGGCGGTCCAGAGCTCGTTGTATTGCGTCTCGAACATCAGGTGCAGCGTGTTGAACATCGGGCCGGTGATGTTCCAGTGGAAGTTGTGCGTCTTGAGATAGAGAGAATACGTGTCAGCGAGCAGCTTGGAGAGATTCCGCGCGATGCTTTCGCGGTCTTTCCTGGCGATGCCGATATCGATGGTCATTCGGGTTCTCCGGAACGGGCTCTGCTCACGGTAGCCGAGCCGCGCGCGGTGGGGAAATCGAACTTGCGAATGCCTCTGATTGACCCTAGCTATCATGGCGGCCCGCGACCCTTGCGCGGGCCGCGATAATTCGCCCCGATGTCCGATCTCTTGAAACTCCGCGGCGCGCTCGATCAGGTGATGGCGCGCGATTTCGGTCGCCTGCTGGCGCGTTGGCGCCGGCTCACGGACGCGCGTGCGGCGCCGGCTCGGGCCGATCTGGACGCGCTCTGCGCCGACATCGCGGCATCGACCGCCCGGCGCTCGTTGCGCGCGGAACGCATCCCGGAAATACGAGTCGACGAAAGCCTGCCGATCGCGGCCAGAGCCGACGAAATCGTGCAGCTGATCCGCGAGAAACCGGTGATCGTGCTGGCCGGCGAGACCGGGTCGGGCAAGACGACGCAGTTGCCGAAGCTCTGCCTCGCGGCCGGGCGCGGCGTCGCCGGCATGATCGGCTGCACGCAGCCCCGGCGCATCGCGGCGAGAGCGGTCGCGCGGCGCGTTTCCAGCGAGCTCGGCAGCGCGGTCGGGGATCTGGTCGGTTTCCAGGTGCGCTTCGCCGATCAGGTGTCCGATGCCTCGCTGGTCAAGTTCATGACCGACGGCATCCTGCTCGCCGAGACGCAATCGGATCCGTGGCTCGCCGCGTACGACACGATCATCCTCGACGAGGCGCACGAGCGCAGCCTCAACATCGATTTCCTGCTCGGCTATCTGAAGCGATTGCTCGCGAAACGGCGCGACCTCAAGCTCATCGTGACTTCGGCGACGATCGACACGGCGCGCTTCGCGGCGCACTTCGACGATGCGCCCGTGATCGAGGTCGAAGGCCGGGCATATCCGGTCGAAGTGCGATGGAGACCCGGCGGTCGAAGGCCGCCGCCGAATTCGTTCGCCCGCGAAGTGGCAGAGCGCGAACCGGTCGCGGCGCGAGCGGTGGGTGAGGGCAGGCATGACGCCGAGCTCGGCACGGCAGAACAGATCGTCGCGGCCGCGGACGAGATCACGACGGAAGATCCGCGCGGCGACGTGCTCGTTTTCCTGCCGGGCGAGCGCGAGATTCGCGACGCGCATCTCGCGTTGTCGCGCCGCAAGTATCGCGAAACCGAAGTGCTCGCGCTGTATGCGCGGCTGTCGGCGGCGGAGCAGGATCGCGTGTTCCGCCCGGGTCCGCAGCGCCGCATCGTGCTGGCGACGAACGTCGCCGAGACCTCGTTGACCGTGCCGCGCATCCGTTACGTGATCGACACCGGCACCGCGCGCGTCAAACGCTACGGTCAGCGCAATCAGCTCGAGCGGCTGCACATCGAGCCGATCTCGCAGGCCGCTTCGGACCAGCGCAAGGGACGCTGCGGCCGCGTCGGTCCCGGGGTCTGCTTTCGGCTGTACGGCGAAGACGATTACCTGCAGCGACCCCGCTTCACCGATCCGGAAATCCTGCGCTCGTCGCTCGCAGGCGTGATCCTGCGCATGCTCGCGCTCAAGCTCGGCGACGTGGCCGAGTTTCCTTTCGTCGAGGCGCCTTCCGAGCGCGCGATCGCGGACGGCTACCGTCGTCTCGCGGAAATCGGCGCGATCGACGAGCACAAGCACCTGACGGCGATCGGCCGCACGCTGGCGAAGCTGCCCATCGACGTCGCGCTCGCGCGCATGCTCGTCGAAGCGGAGAAGCGCCACGCATTGCGCGATCTGCTCGTGCTGACTGCGTTTCTCAGCATCCAGGATCCGCGCGAGCGGCCGGCCGATGCGCGCCAGGCGGCCGATCAGGCGCATGCCGCGTTCGCGGATCCGAAGTCCGACTTCGCGGGCGTGCTGAAGCTCTGGGCCGCGTACCACGCCGAGCACGAGGAGCTGACGCAATCGAAGCTGCGCGACTGGTGTCAGGCGCATTTCCTTTCGTTTCTGCGCATGCGCGAATGGCGCGAGCTGCATCGGCAGCTGCTGCTGGTGGTCACGGACGAGCTCGGGTGGAAGCTCGAAAGCGCACAGACCGACGCGCTCGAGGCGGACGGTTCGGGCGCAGACCGCTACGAAGCGATCCATCGCTGCCTCCTGTCCGGCTGGCCGACGCAGGTCGGCATGAAGACGGAGCGGGGCACCTATCGCAGCACGCGCGAGCGCAGTTTCGCGATCTTCCCGGGCTCGGCGCTGGCGAAGGCGCAGCCGCCATGGGTCATGGCCGGACAGATCCTCGACTTGCAGAAGGTGTACGGCATGCTGTGCGCGCGGATCGAGCCGGCGTGGGTCGAGCAGCAGGCCGAGCATCTGGTCAAGAAAACCTGGCGCGACGTGCACTGGTCGCGCAGGCG
>DAISJF010000418.1:0-2667 GCA_036821625.1 Rhodanobacteraceae bacterium | reverse complement strand
GACCTTGACGCCGGCCTTGCCGAGCCGCGTCTGGATCTCGTTGCGCAAATGCGCGTTGACCTCTTCGCCGTGGCTGCGCAGCGACGGATTGCCGGTGTCGTGCGAGTCGTACGGATAGTTCTGCGCCATCTGCCGCAGCGCCGATTCGGACTGGATCTGCACGAAGTTCTCGTAATCGTCAACGCAGAACACGGCTTCGGCGGTGTCGACGACCTGCCAGACGACGACTGCCGCGATCTCGATCGGATTGCCGTCGTTGTCGTTGACCTTGAGCTTGGACGATTCGAAGTTGCGCACGCGCAGCGAGAGCGCGCGCCTGGCGTAGAACGGATTGGTCCAGCGCAGGCCCTCGTCGCGCGTCGTGCCCGAATAGCGGCCGAACAGCTGCATGACCTGGCCCTGGTTCGGCTGGACCTGGAAAAAACCCTTGCTCAGGAACACGAGCAGCACGAATCCGAGCGCGGTCGGGACGACGGCGACAGGCCGTGCGTGCAGGGCAATACCGTCGAAGAACCAGAAACCGAGCGCCAGCCATGCGGCGAGGGCGAGCAGCACCAGCGGAATGCCGGGCAGCGAAAACGCGTTGCGTTCGTTCATGGCGGACTCCCTGAGTGGTGCCAGAACGATATCATAAAGATATCATACTCGCCACTGCTCAAAGGGCCCGGCGATGCGTGGGTGGATAACTTCGTGCGCCGGCGTGCGCTAGCGGACCATCTCGGCCGACAACGGCGTCGCTTCGCGCAGGGAGAGACGGCCGAGCAGGTCGAGACCGGCATAGAACCGCCACGGATCACCGTCGCCGACCGAGAGCGCAATGTGGCCGGCGTCGAAACCCGGCAGCGCGGCGTCGAAGCTCTGCCAGCGTCCGTCGACCCATGCCTGCACCCAGGCATGCGGCACGAACACGCGGTCCTTGCCGGCAAAACCCGGCGCGTATGCGAGCCCGTCGACGACGCGCGTCGCGATGCCGAGCGAGCGTCCGAGCGCGGCGAGCAGCACCGCGTGCTCGGTGCAGTCGCCTTCGGGCTTGTGCACGACCTCGAGCGCGGACGCGTAGCCGACGCCGAGCGTCTTGTTCGTGATGTAGCCGCGCACGAACGTCTCCAGCCGGCGCATCTGTTCCGCGGCGCCCTGCGTACCCTCG
The DNA here is from genome assembly GCA_036821625.1 of Rhodanobacteraceae bacterium. Lineage (GTDB taxonomy): Bacteria > Pseudomonadota > Gammaproteobacteria > Xanthomonadales > Rhodanobacteraceae > Dokdonella_A. Next base: position 1,520 of record DAISJF010000418.1, on the reverse strand, counting down.
GCGGCCTTGCGCGCGAGCGCGGCGACATCGGGCGATTTGCTCTGCAGCCAGTCGTTCGGCGCATAGTCTGCTTCGGTCGGGCCGGACTCGCTCCCGCCTGTCGGCGCCGGCGTGATTTCGACGATGACCGCGTCACCGTTCGCGGTGACGCGCTGCTCGCCGGTTTGCGGCAGCTTGAGCGGAGCGCCGCCGTCGCTGGGCACGAGCACATAGCGCATGCCGCGATCGAGCTCGGCGCGCGTCAGCGCGCGCGGCGCCGCCATCAGCGTGCGATCGAAGATGTCCGTGCCCTGATTCGGCGCAGTCGCGCATGCGCGATCGCAGGCGAGCAGCACGAGATCGACGCCGATCACCGGCATCGTGAGCTTGTGCACGGTCTGGTCCGCATCGACCCAGAGCCGGCTCTTCACCGGCGTGCCGCCGATCAGAATCGTTTGCTCGACGGTGCTGAGCGTGCGGCTGCCCTCCGGCAGATCGACGGATTCGGGCGCACCGACGCGCGTGTCGATCTCCGCCGCGTCGAGGCTCGACGGCTGGAACGCGAGCGATCGGTACGTCGTGCCCGGCGCGAGGCCGTTGCGCAGCTCGACCAGGCGCAGACCTTCCGGAAGCAGCGCGCCGTTCGGCCACGCCATCTCGCGCTCCTGCACCGCGCCGCCGGTCTCGGTCTTCACGGCCACCTTGCCGCCGCGCAGCGTTCCCTCGATTCGGGTCTCGCCGCCGGACAACCTGGAGACGCTCCGGAACGCGATGGGCTTGCCGTCGGCGGTTTCCTCGCTGGTTTCCTTGCTGCTCAGTGCGACGACGACGCCGGCGCGCTCGATCGAGAGATCGAGCGTCTGCGACGTCACGACCCGATCACTGCGAACCTCGCGCAGCGTTTCGAACGAGCCGATCTTGCGGCCGTCGAGCAGGACCGTGAACCATTGGTCGTCGGGTGGCTTGGCAAGCGCATACAGCGGCAGCAGGGCCAGAACGATCGAAACGAGGCGAGACATGCGAGAATCCCTGGGACGTGCGCATTGTGCCTGATGGCGCGCCGGAAGAAAGCCCGAAGATTGAACCACGAAGAACACGACGATCACGAAGAAGGGAAGGCTTTGAGTATTTTCTGCACTTCTTCGTGCTCTTCGTGTCCTTCGTGGTTCAATCTTTCGCCCTTCGAACCCCGCACGGGCAAACGGAACAACCGATGAAGCCGTTCGGCACGCCGCACACCGACACCGCGATGCGCGTCCTGCTGCTCGGCAGTGGAGAGCTCGGCAAGGAAGTCGCGATCGAGCTGCAGCGCTTCGCGGTCGAGGTGATCGCGGTCGATCGCTACGCGAATGCGCCGGCGATGCAGATCGCGCATCGCAGTCACGTGATCAACATGCTCGACGGCAACGAGCTCAGGCGCGTGATCGCGCTCGAAAAGCCCGATCTCGTCGTGCCCGAGATCGAGGCGATCGACACGCCGACGCTGGTCGAGCTCGAGCGCGCCGGCCTCACCGTGATTCCAACCGCGCGTGCGGCGTGGC
>DAISJF010000417.1:1401-2670 GCA_036821625.1 Rhodanobacteraceae bacterium | reverse complement strand
CTGGATCGCCGATCCGCGCTTTCGCGATGCGATCGGCGACGCGCTGGCGCGCGAGCGTCGGGCGCTGCTCGCCTATGGCGAAGACCTGAACGAACATTCTCCGTACGCGCATCGGATGACCGATTCCGCGCAATCACCAGTTCCGGACACTTCATCGCGGAACCGCGAAACACGCCGCGCATGATCCGGATCCCGTTCCTCGATCCGCTGCGGCCGGACGAGTTTCCGCCGGTCGGCCAGGCATTGAGCGAACCGGACGGTCTGCTCGCGGCCGGCGGTGACCTGCGCCCCGAGCGGCTGCTTGCGGCGTACCGGCGCGGCATCTTCCCGTGGTATTCGCGCGGGCAGCCGATCCTGTGGTGGGCGCCCGATCCGCGCACGGTCTTCGCTACGGACCGCATGCACGTGCCGCGTCGGCTCGCACGCTGGCTGCAGACGTGCGCATGGACGCTGCGCGCGGACACCGCGTTCGACGCGGTCGTGCGCGCGTGCGCGGCGCCGCGGCCCAGCCAGCGCGGCACCTGGATCGACGGCGCGATGCGCTCGGCCTATCGCGAGCTGCACGAGCTCGGTCACGCGCACTCGATCGAAGCCTGGGACGGCGAAACGCTGGTCGGCGGCATCTACGGCGTCGCGGTCGGACGCATGTTCTTCGGCGAGTCGATGTTCAGCGCGGCCGACAACGCATCGAAGGTCGCGCTGCTCGCGCTCGCGCGGGCGCTTCACATCTGGAATTTTCCGCTCCTCGACGCGCAGGTCGCCTCGCCGCACCTGTTCACGCTCGGCGCGATCGAGCTCGAGCGCTCGGCGTTCTGCGCATGGGTCGCCGAGCTGACGCAGCAAGCAGGCATCCAAGGCTCGTGGCGCACGATCTTCCCCGGGCTGCGCCCGGCCGGGCTCGCCGATCCGGCGCCGCCGAACTGAATCCAGGACCGCGCAGGATCGAACCCGAGACGGCGGTCGGCGAACCGGCGCGACTTCGCTTCCAGCGCCTCTCCGATCGTGGCAGAATCGCGCGCCGTTGCGGCCCGGCCCCACCCGATCAAGGAAACTAGTGTCCAAAGACGACGTCATCGAAATGGAAGGCACGATTCTCGAGACCCTCCCGAACACGATGTTCCGGGTCAAGCTCGAGAATGGGCACGTGGTCACCGCGCACATCTCGGGGCGCATGCGCAAGAACTACATCCGCATCCTGACCGGCGACAAGGTCAAGGTCGAGATGACGCCGTACGATCTGACGAAGGGACGGATCACGTACCGGATGAA
>DAISJF010000417.1:0-1301 GCA_036821625.1 Rhodanobacteraceae bacterium | reverse complement strand
GTTCTCCCTCATCCGGCGCTCCGCGCCGGCTTCTCCCGCAAGCGGGAGAAGCGAAGCGCAAAAAAAGCCGGAATGTCGCCATTCCGGCTTTTCCATTTCTTGCGCCGGCCGGCTTATTCGACCACCGCCGGCAGCTTCTTCGCCGACTCGCACTCGACCGCAAGCTGCCCGTCCCTGACGACCAGCGTGACCTTGCCGCCGTCGGCGAGCTTGCCGAACAGAAGCTCGTCGGCCAGCGCGCGCTTGACGTTCTCCTGGATCACGCGAGCCATCGGCCGCGCGCCCATCTGCGGGTCGAAGCCATGCTCGGCAAGCCAGCGACGCGCGTCGGCGTCGACGGTCAGCGAGACATGCTTCTCCTGCAGCTGCATCTCGAGCTCGATCAGGAACTTGTCGACCACGCGCAGGATGTGCTCGAAGTCGAGCGCGTTGAACTGGATCACCGCATCGAGACGGTTGCGGAACTCCGGCGAGAACGCGCGGCGGATCACTTCCATCGCGTCGGTGGCGTGGTTCTGCTCGACGAACCCGATCGTGCGGCGCGAGGCCTGTTGCGCACCGGCGTTCGTGGTCATCACCACGATCACGTTCTTGAAGTTCGCCTCGCGGCCGTTCGTGTCGGTCAGCGCGCCGCGGTCCATGATCTGCAGCAGCACGTTGTAGACGTCCGGGTGCGCCTTCTCGATCTCGTCGAGCAGCAGCACGCAGTGCGGGTGCTTGACGATCTGCTCGGTCAGCAACCCGCCCTGATCGAATCCGACGTAGCCCGGAGGCGCGCCGATCAGGCGCGACACCGAGTGCGACTCCATGTACTCGGACATGTCGAAGCGCACGAGCTCGATGCCGAGCTGCAGCGCGAGCTGGCGCGTGACCTCGGTCTTGCCGACGCCGGTCGGACCGGCGAGCAGGAAACAGCCGATCGGCTTCTGCGGATTGCCGAGTCCGGAACGGGCCATCTTGATCGCGCTCGCGAGCGCATCGATCGCCGTATCCTGGCCGAACACGACCATCTTGAGGTTGCGGTCGAGGTTGCGCAGCACGTCGCGATCCGACACCGACACCTGCTTGGGCGGAATCCGCGCCATGCGCGCGACGATGAACTCGATGTCCGGAACGTCGACCATGCCGGTGCGCTGATCCTCCGGCAGGAGGCGCTGGCGCGCGCCGGCCTCGTCGATCACGTCGATCGCCTTGTCCGGCAGCAAACGGTCCGCGATGTGCTTGACCGAGAGATCGACTGCGGCCTTCAGCGCGTCGTTCGTGTATTCGACCTTGTGGTGCTCCTCGAAGCGCGTCTTGAG
>DAISJF010000416.1:0-2682 GCA_036821625.1 Rhodanobacteraceae bacterium | reverse complement strand
GTTCGCGCACGTTGGCATTGAGGCCTTGGGCAAAGGCTTCTGTGCGCGTAATGCGTTCGGACAGATCCGCCACCGCGTTCGACAGATCGGAGCGGACCGCGTCGATGGCCTCGCCGAGCTCGGCGTTGCGCTGTTCCGCCGCGCGCAGCGCGGCGACCGCCTCGCCGAAGCGCACGGCGAGCGAGGCCTGGGTTGCGCGCTGTTGCCGCAGCATGTGCGGCAGCGAAGCGAGCGCGATCAGCCACTGCACCAGCGCGCCCGCGATCGGGATGCGAGTGAGCTTGGTCAGGAGATAACGCGGACGCAGGCCCGGAATCGGTGCGGCCCGCTGCTGCCCCTCGACCGAATAGCGCAGGTCGCCGATCAGCTCGATCTTGTTCGCGCCGGCGCCCAGCAGCGCCATCTGCCGCGCGAACCCTTCCGCATCCGGCGCGCGACCGAGAATCGCCCGGTACGCGTGGTCGACGAACGCGGGCCCCTCGTGGCGCGCGAGCTCGGCGATCGAAGTGCCTGCGCTCGACAGTGCGCCCTGAGTCGAATGGACGGCCGTGCGTTCCGGCAGCGGCGCGCGGCGTCGCGCGGCGTCGGCGTCCGCTCGAATCTCAGACTGGATGCGGTCGAGCTGGTCTTCGCGGGATTCGGAATTCACGGCGGGCTGTTTTCGGGCGGGAGACCGGCGGCTGTCGGGTCGGTCCGCTCTCCGCCTTGGCCGCCGTCCCCGTGGGGGCCGAACGGAATGATGCCATACGAGCGCGCCGCGCCGATATCGATCAGCGCGTAGTCGGGGCCGTGGCGATGTTCGAACCGCGACGACACGCGACGCCAGCGCTCGCGACCCGCGTCGCGCGCGGCCTCGAAGTTGGCGGCGACGGCGAATGTGTCGTCTTCGCCGACCGGCGCTTCGTGCGAGCGGGTCTCCTCGCCGAGCAACGTCGTTTCGAGAAACTCGACATGAGCGGCGTCGGCGCGATAGCCGACGAACGCGTGGCCCGGAACGAGCGCGATGAACGCCGGGATTCCGATCCGCTCGAGCACCGAGGCGATCAGCACGCTGCCGTCGAGGCAGTTCGCGCGCCGCTCGCGCCACACGTCGCCGAGCAGGCGCACTCGCTGGCTGTAGATCGCGGGACCGCGGCTCAGCGCCGGATCGCCCGCCGCATAGCGCAGTCCGTGCCGGACGAGCGCGGCCCAGATCGACAGCACCCTGCGCAAACGATCGTCGGCGCTGGTCGCGGGGCGGTCGAAGTCCTCGTCGATCTCGCGCGCGTCGGTCGCGATCTCGTCGACGACGGGGTCCTGCGGATTGACATAAGCGGCGAACACCCAGCCGAGATCGATGCGATCCTTGCCTTCGCGCACGAAATAGAGCGCATCGTCGAGCGGGTGCACGCGCACGTCGACCGTGCGCGTCTCGGCGTGCATGCCGCTGCTCGCGAGCGATACGTGGAGCGGCTGATGGCTCGGCGCGCGGAGCGCGCGCAGATACCCGATGTCCCAATCCAGGCGCGGTCGCAGCTCGACCGTGCCGCGCCGTTCGAGATCGGCCTCGGCCAGCGCCGACGCGCGCAGCCCCGGCGTGCTCACTTCCAGACGCAGGTGCCGCGGCGTGTCGTCGCCGTGCACGCGCACGATCACGAGGCCGTTGCCGCCGCCGGGCGCCGCCGCCGATTTCGGCAGCCGCTGCGAGAGATCCAGGACCGGAAACAGCTCGCCGTCGGGCGTGATCTCGATCGTCCATGCGAGCGCGGCGGCGTGCACGCGCAGCGCGGCCGCGACGCCGAGCAGCAGCACGGCGAGCGGCGAGGACAGGGGTCGGCGGCGGCGGGACGCGCAGGTTGCCACGGGCGGCATCGGACGACTATCGTTGCCCGCGCCCGCGCGTGTCCAGCCCTGACCGCCCGGCGGCCTCTCCGCGAACCCTGAAGACCGCTCATCGAATCGAGGAGTCATCATGCGTCTTGCCGTCGTTCTCGCCCTGACCGCCGTCGCGCTCGCCGCCTGCGGACCGTCGCAACCCCCCGGTTCCGCATCGCCGGCCGCCGCACCGGCCGCGCAGCCCGCGCCTGCCAAGGCGCCCGGAGATGCCGCCGCTCAGCAGGCGCCGCCGCCGGAAGGCGATTGCGGCGATCAGAGCCGGCTGCCCGCCGATCAGCGCGTCGCAAACACCGCGCGCTGGACGACCGCGAGCGAGCAGGACACGTTCGGTTACGACGTGTTCCGCGGCGATACCGAGAAGGGCGAGTTCAAGAAAGTGACCGAGATGCCGATCATGGGCGCGGGCACGACGGACGAGACGCACAAATACGAGTACCGCGACGACACGATCGATCCGTGCAAGGACTATTGGTACTACGTCGAGGAGACTTCGACGAAAGGCACGCACGAGAAGATCACGCCGACCTTCCACGCCCCGGCGAAACGTCGTGCGCGCGGCACTCCGGGCGACACGGAGACGCACTGATTGCCGATGTCCGTCGCCCAGGGCGCCGTTGATGCGCGCCGGAACGCGGCGCCCGCCGCGATTGCCGCCGGGATAGCCGTCGCGACGGGTTTTCTGCTCGGGCAACTGCTGCTCTGGTTCGCGTACTACGAGGGCGGTGCGAAAAGCCTGGTCGGCGACGAGGTCAGCTACCAGACGTTCGCGCTCGCGGTCCTCGGCGGCGGTCCCTGGATGCCGAGCAC
>DAISJF010000415.1:0-2689 GCA_036821625.1 Rhodanobacteraceae bacterium | reverse complement strand
CGTACTCGCGCCGCGCGGCGGCAAGCCCGAGCGCCGCGTAATCCGGCGCGAGGCGTGCTTTCGCGACGTTCGCGTGCACGATCGTGATCGGCTCGCCGTCCTGCTCGATCGTGATGCGGTCGCCTTCGACTTCCCTGATCGTGCCGTGGAACCGCCGGCGTCCGTCCAGCGGCAGATTCACGTTGACCTTGACCGCCTGCCCGACGAACCGCGCGAACTGGTCCGGCGTGAACAGCGGACGATCCAAACCGGGCGACGACACCTCGAGCGTGTAGCGGCCCGCGACCGGATCGTTCACGTCGAGCAGCGCGGAAATCTCGCGGCTGGCCCGCTCGCAATCGTCGATCGTGACCGGGCGACCGGCCGCGTCGACGTAGACCCGCAGCAGGCTGCCGCCGCGTCCCGGGCTGAACTCGATGCCGACGAGCTCGAGGCCAAGATCGCCGACCAGCGGCGCCAACAGCGCGTTCAGATCCTCGTCTTTCATAACGACCCGCACGAACGGGTGTACATCTCCAGAATTCGTGAAAAAAAAATGGGCGCAAGGCCCATTCCGTAGTCCGCCGTTGTCTTGCGTCCCAACATCGGCAAGATGCGCTTCCTGCGCGAAACTTCAACGGGCGAGGCCACCTTGCGACGACGACCTCTGTCGAAAGAAAAGGCCACCCGAAGTGGCCTGACCCGTCAATAGACCTCTGACCTTGGTAGCGGGGGCAGGATTTGAACCTGCGACCTTCGGGTTATGAGCCCGACGAGCTGCCAGACTGCTCCACCCCGCATCAGCCAAGCGAACATGGTATCGGGTGCGGCCGCGAGCCGCAAGGTAAACCGTGATTTGAAGGCATTTTTCGCGAAATCAATGTCGGACCCGCGGGAGCCTCGGGGACCGAAAAAAGCCGCGGATCCGCCGCGTTTTCCGCTGCCTTCGACGGGCGCCTTCTCAGCGTGCCGGCGTCACGCAGCGAATGCGCGCGTGCACCAGTCGAGCAGCGGCCCCCAGACGATGCCGAGCGCCAGCAGCGCGAGACCGTTGATCGACAACGCCCAGCGGAACGCGAGATCCGCGGGCAGCGCCAGGGGCTCGTCTTCGACCGGATCGTCGAAGTACATCACCTTGACGACGCGCAGGTAATAGTAGAGCCCGATGATCGCGAACACGATCGCGACGATCGCGAGCCAGAGCTGTCCCGCGTCGATCGCCGCCTTCAACACCATGAGCTTGGCGAAGAAGCCGAACAAGGGCGGCACGCCGGCCAGCGAGAACATCGCGATCGCCATCACGCCCGCGTACCACGGATTGCGCTGGTTCAGGCCCTTGAAATCGTCGATCTCCTCGGCCTCGAAACCGGCGCGCGCGAGCAGCAGGATCACGCCGAACGCGACCGTCGCCATCAGCGCGTAGCTGATCGTGTAGAACAGCGACGCCGCGAATCCGCTCGCGGTTCCGTTGACGAAGCCGAGCAGCAGGAAGCCGATGTGCGAGATCGTCGAGTATCCGAGCAGGCGCTTCAGATTCGTCTGCGCGATCGCGAACACATTGCCGATCGCGAGCGAGAGCACGGCGAGCACGCTGAGCATCAGCGTCCAGTGCGCGTGCATGCCGCCCATCGCGCCTTCGAGGAGCCGGTACGTCATGCCGAACGCCGCGAGCTTCGGCGCGGAGCCGACGAACACGACCATTGCCGTCGGCGCGCCCTGATAGACATCCGGAATCCACATATGGAACGGAGCGGCGCCGAACTTGAACGCGATCCCGGCGATCAGGAACACGAGCCCGAAGGCGAGCAGCGTCTTGTGCGGCGAATTCGCCATGTCGCCGACGACGACATGGATCTTGGCGAGGTCGAGCGTCCCGGTCGCGCCGTAGATCATCGACATGCCGTACAGCAGCAGACCCGATGCGAGCGCGCCGAGCACGAAGTACTTGATCGCCGCCTCGGATGACGACGCCGAATCGCGATTCAGCGCAACCAGCGCGTACTGGCTCAGCGTGAGCAGCTCGAGGCCGAGGTACACCGTGATCATGTTGCCGGCCGACACCAGCAGCATCATGCCGATCGTCGCGAACAGCACCAGAAGGTAGAACTCGCCGATGTGCAGCTTGCGGTCGCGCAGATACACGCGCCCGTATAGGCACACCGCGATGGTCACGAGCACGATGAAAAGCTTCAGGATCGTCGCCATCCCGTCGAGCACGAACATGCCGTTGAACGCCGACAGCGCCGCACCTTCCGGCAGCGCCCGTCCCCAGACAAGGACGCCGGTGACCGCGAGCGCGAGCAGCGACAGCCAGTGCGTCACGTCGCGCTGCGTCGGCTTGAGAAAGAGATCGATCAGGAGGATCGCGCAGGTCGCGCCGAGCAGAAAGAGCTCCGGCAGGATCGTCGCGAGATCGTAGGCGTGAAATTCGATCATGGTCCGACGCTCAGGCTTTGGCCAGCAAAAGGTTCTGCACGATCTGCTGCACGGCTCCGTCCATCAGCTCGACCAGGGGCTTCGGATAGACGCCGATCACGAGCACGCCGGCCGCGAAGCCGCCGAGCACGATCCACTCGCGGATATCGAGGTCGCGCATCTTCGCGACCTTCGGGCTTTCGACCTTGCCGAAGATCACGCGCTTGACCAGCCACAGCGTGTACGCGGCGCCGATGATCAACGTGAACGCAGCCAGCACGGCGATCCAGAAGTT
>DAISJF010000414.1:0-2695 GCA_036821625.1 Rhodanobacteraceae bacterium | reverse complement strand
ATCCGGCGTGCTGTTCACGCTCGATACCGAATCGGGTTTCCGCGATGTCGTCTTCATCACCGGTTCGTACGGCCTCGGCGAAATGGTCGTGCAGGGCGCGGTGAATCCGGACGAGTTCTACGTCTACAAGCCGACGCTGAGCTCCGGCAAGCCGGCGATCCTGCGTCGCCAGCTCGGCGCGAAGCAGCAGCGCATGGTCTATTCGGCCAAGGCCGGCGAGCGCGTCAAGATCGAAGACACGCCGGCCGCGGATCGCGCGAAGTTCTGCCTCAGCGACGCCGACATCCATGAGCTCGCCAAGCAGTCGCTGGTGATCGAGCAACATTATCAGCGCCCGATGGACATCGAGTGGGCGAAGGACGGCGCGACGGGCAAGCTCTACATCGTGCAGGCGCGTCCGGAAACGGTGAAGTCGCGCGCGCGTCCGACACAGGTCGAACGCTTCCAGCTCAAGTCGCGCGGGAAAGTGCTTGCCGAAGGCCGCTCGATCGGCCAGAAGATCGGCGCCGGCAGGGCGCGCGTGATCCGTTCGATCAAGGACATGAATCGCGTCGAGCCGGGCGACGTGCTGATCGCCGACATGACCGATCCCGACTGGGAACCCGTGATGAAGCGCGCCGCCGCAATCGTGACCAACCGCGGCGGCCGCACCTGCCATGCCGCGATCATCGCGCGCGAGCTCGGCGTGCCGGCCGTGGTCGGCACCGGCAATGCGCTCGATGCCGTGTCGGACGGCAGCGACGTGACGGTTTCGTGCGCAGAAGGCGACACGGGTTTCATCTACGACGGCAAGCTCGCTTTCGAACGCGTCACGGCCGATCTCGGCGCGATGCCGCCAGCGCCGCTCAAGATCATGATGAATGTCGCCAACCCCGAGCGCGCGTTCGACTTCGCGATGTTGCCGAATGCCGGCGTCGGCCTCGCACGGCTCGAGATGATCATCGCGAGCCACATCGCCGTGCATCCGAAGGCGCTGCTCGAATACGACAAGCAGGACGCCGACACCAAGCGCCAGATCGACGAGCGCATTGCGGGTTACGCGAGCCCGGTCGATTTCTACGTCGACCGGCTCGCCGAAGGCATCGCGACGATCACGGCCGCGTTCGCGCCGAATCCCGTGATCGTGCGCCTGTCCGACTTCAAGTCGAACGAATACGCGAACCTGATCGGCGGCGCACGCTACGAGCCGCACGAGGAGAATCCGATGATCGGCTTCCGCGGCGCGAGCCGCTACGTCGATCCGTCATTCACCGACGCGTTCGCGCTCGAGTGCCGGGCGATGAAGAAAGTCCGCGACACGATGGGCCTCGCCAACGCGTGGGTCATGATTCCATTCGTGCGCACGCTGGGAGAAGGCCGCAAGGTCATCGAAGTGCTCGCGAAAAACGGCCTCGTCAAGGGCGAGAACGGCCTCAAAGTGATCATGATGTGCGAGGTGCCGTCGAACGCGCTGCTCGCCGAAGAGTTCCTCGAGATCTTCGACGGCTATTCGATCGGCTCGAACGATCTCACGCAGCTGACGCTTGGCCTCGATCGCGATTCGAGCATCGTCGCGAGCCTGTTCGACGAGCGCGATCCGGCGGTCAAGAAGATGTTGTCGATGGCGATCCAGACCGCGAAGAAGAAAAAGAAGTACATCGGCATCTGCGGCCAGGGACCGTCGGATCATCCGGACCTGGCCGAGTGGCTCATGGATCAGGGCATCGAATCGATGTCGCTGAACCCGGACACAGTCGTGGACAATTGGCTGAAGCTCGCGAAGCGGAAGAAAGTGTCGGCCTGACCCGAGACGTCGTCGTTGCGCCGGCGGACAGCTCAGCGGCGCGCACGATCGCCTGAGTCCGAAGCAGCAGGACGGCGATAGACCACGCCGTCCTTCATCACGAACACGGGCTTTTGCAGTGCGGTTACGCCCGTGCTCGGGTCGCCATCGAAACCGGCAATGTCGGCGCGAAGCCCCGGCGCGATGCGCCCGAACGACTTCGACTGCCGCAGGATCGTCGCGGCGACATCGGTCGCCGCATGCAGCGCCTGTACCGGCGTCATGCCGTCTTTCACCATCCAGTCGAGCTCGCGCCAGTTCTCGCCGTGCGGGAACACGCCGACGTCGCTGCCGTTGCCGATCGTGACGCCGACTTTCAGCGCAGCGCGGAACGTCTGCTCCGCGGCACGCATGCGCGGCGTCGGATCGCCGCCCGGCCGGTAGTGCTCGAAATACGCGCCGATCGCGGCGAACGCGGTCAGTGTCGGATCGTAGGCGACGTGACGCTGCTTCATCAGGCGCAGCGTCGCCTCGCTCGCGCCGTCCGCGTGCTCGACCGTGTCGACGCCCGCCTCGATCGCCATGCGCGCGCCGGCATCGCTGCCCGCGTGCGCGGCGACCGGCCGGCCGAGCTGGTGCGCGGTGTCGACGATCGCCTTCATCTCGGCCGCATTCAAGGTCGGCAGCGTCTCGCCGTTCGGTCCGACGCGATAGTCGGCGTAGAGCTTGATCCAGTCCGCGCCGCGCGCGGCCTGCTCGCGCGTCGCGCGGATCGCCTCGTCGACGCCGCTGACCGCCTGCCCGCCTTGCGGCAGCTCGAGATCGGGTCGGAAGCCTTTCGGGCCGGGACCGTACAGCGCGGTCGCGACGATCGCGCGCGTCGCGACGAAAAGACGCGGGCCCGGAACGACGCCCTCCTCGATCGCGCGCTTC
>DAISJF010000413.1:0-2701 GCA_036821625.1 Rhodanobacteraceae bacterium | reverse complement strand
CGACAAGGGGCTCCAGGTCGTCGGCATCGCCAGCGATTCGGCGCCGGCGACCCGCGATTTCCTGGCCAAGGTTCCGGTGCACTACCCGATCCTGATCGACGATCCGGAACGCGGTCAGGATCTCTCGGCCCTGTTCGGGAACGACCATGCGGTGCTGCCGTTTACGGTCCTGATCGGGCCCGACGGGCGCCTGATCGCACGTCGGGCCGGCAACTTCACCGAAACGACCCTGGATGCCTGGCTTTCCCCGCATTTGTAGCCGAATCTCGGGGAATACCTGCCAAACGTCGTCGAACTGGACAGATCAGGCCGCCTCGGCCAGACTAGCCGCCCTTTTCGGCGCGAGGGTCGGGCCTTGGCCAAGCTCCTGGTCCTGCACGGTCCCAACCTGAACCTCCTCGGTGCGCGCGAGCCATCGGTCTACGGCCGCACGACGCTGGCCGAGATCGACGCCGATCTTGCCGCGACCGCGCGCGCCGCCGGCCACGAGCTCGCCGCGTTCCAGTCGAACAGCGAGGGTGCGCTGATCGACCGGATCCATGCCGCGTCGAAGGACGGCACCCGATTCATCGTGATCAATCCGGGCGCGCTCACGCACACGAGCATCGCGCTGCGCGACGCGCTCGCGGCGGTCGCGATTCCGTTCATCGAAGTGCACCTCTCGAACGTGCACGCGCGCGAATCGTTCCGGCATCGCTCGTACATCGCCGATCTCGCGGTCGGCGTGATCACCGGGTTCGGCGCAGAAAGTTATCGACTTGGTCTTTCGGCGGCGCTCAAACGCTTGTCCGACTGACCCGCGCCCATCCAATCGTTTGACCTTACGAAGGAGTCCTCATGGACCTCCGCAAGATCAAGAAGCTGATCGACCTGCTCGAAGAATCGAATCTCGCCGAGCTCGAAATCAAGGAAGGCGAAGAAACGGTGCGTCTTTCGCGCATTCCGAAGGGCGCGGTCACGTCGATGCCGGCTTCCGCGCCGGTGCACCAGGTGCGCGTCGAGCCGCAGCCTTCGGCCCCGGCCACGCCGCCGTCCGAGTCGAGCGCGACCGCGCCCGCCGACAAGTCGTTGCCGGAAGGCCACGTCGTCACCGCGCCGATGGTCGGTACGTTCTACGCGTCGTCGAATCCCGAGGCGCCGCCGTTCGTCAAGGTCGGACAGAAGGTCAAGGTCGGCGACACGCTCGGCATCATCGAGGCGATGAAGATGTTCAACCAGATCGAAGCCGACGTCGGCGGGACCGTGCTCGCGGTGCTGGCCGAGAGCGGGCAGCCGGTCGAATTCGACGAGCCGTTGTTTGTGATTGGATGAACGATCGATTGCGAGCTTCGCCCGGTAGCCGGAAGCCGGTAGCCGTGAGCCGGAAAGCAAGCGCGCTCTCCGGCTATCGGCTACCGGCTACCGGCTACCGGCTACCTTCCCGCTCACACACCCGCAACCCCCCATGCTCGATAAAGTCCTCATAGCCAACCGCGGCGAGATCGCCCTGCGCATTCTTCGCGCATGCCACGCGCTGGGCATTCGGACCGTTGCCGTGCACTCGACGGTCGATCGCAATCTCAAGCACGTCGGCATGGCCGATGAGTCGATCTGCATCGGGCCCGCCTCGGCTGCGGAGAGCTATCTCAATGTGCCGGCGATCATCGCTGCGGCGGAAGTGACCGACGCGCAGGCGATCCATCCGGGCTACGGGTTCCTGTCCGAGAACGCCGACTTCGCCGAGCGTGTCGAGAAATCGGGCTTCATCTTCATCGGCCCGACCGCCGAGGTGATCCGCCTGATGGGCGACAAGGTCGAGGCGATCAAGGCGATGAAATCGGCGGGCGTGCCGTGCGTGCCGGGTTCCGGCGGACCGCTCGGCGACGACGCGGTGAGCAACGCGAAGATCGCGCGCGACATCGGCTACCCCGTGATCATCAAGGCGGCCGGCGGCGGCGGCGGGCGCGGCATGCGCGTCGTGCACACCGAGGCGCACCTGCACAACGCGATCACGATGACGCGCACGGAAGCCAAGGCCGCGTTCGGCAACGATCAGGTGTACATGGAGAAATTCCTCGAGAACCCGCGCCATGTCGAGATCCAGGTGCTCGCCGACGGCCAGGGCAACGCGATCCATCTCGGCGAGCGCGACTGCTCGATGCAGCGCCGCCACCAGAAGGTCGTCGAGGAAGCGCCGGCGCCCGGCATCACGCCGGAGCAGCGCGCCGAGATCGGCAAGGTCTGCGTCGATGCCTGCCTGCGCATCGGCTACCGCGGTGCGGGCACGTTCGAGTTCCTGTACGAGAACGGCCGCTTCTACTTCATCGAGATGAACACGCGCATCCAGGTCGAGCATCCGGTGACCGAGCTCGTCACCGGCATCGACCTCGTGCGCGAGCAGCTCCTGATCGCCGCCGGCGAGAAGCTGTCGATCAGGCAGGAAGACATCCGCTTCACCGGCCACGCGATCGAGTGCCGCATCAACGCCGAGGATCCGGACACGTTCATGCCGAGCCCCGGCACGATCAAGCGCTTCCTCGGCGCCGGCGGCCGCGGCGTGCGCCTCGACACGCACATCTATGACGGCTACCGCATTCCGCCGAACTACGATTCGATGATCGGCAAGCTCATCGTGCACGGCCGCGACCGCGCGACCGCGATCGCGCGCGCGCGCATCGCGCTCTCGGAGATGGTCGTCGAAGGCATCAAGACGAACGTGCCG
>DAISJF010000412.1:0-2701 GCA_036821625.1 Rhodanobacteraceae bacterium | reverse complement strand
GCGAGCTCCGCCGCCGTGAAGCCCGCGCGTAGCCGCGCCTCGGCGTTGAACGGACCGCGCAGCGCGCCGCGCAGGTGGCGGCCGACGAGATCTTCGAACGTCCCGCGCGGGTCGAGGCCTTCCCACTCGCAGCACCAGGCGAACCATCGCGATCCGGCGGCCACGTGCGCGACCTCTTCGCACAGGATGATCTCGAGAATCGCCGCCGTCACGTCGTCGCCGACGGCGCGCAGGCGCGCGATCATGCCCGGCGTGACATCGAGCCCGCGCGCTTCGAGCACGCGCGGCACGAGCGCCATGCGCGCGAGGCACGAGTCGGCGGTCTTGACCGCCATGTCCCAGAGACCATCGTGTGCATCGAGATCGCCGTACGCGTGGCCCAGGTCGGCGAGGCGCGCCGACAGCAGCTGGAAATGCCGCGCTTCGTCGACCGCGACGTGGACCCAGTCGCGGTAGTACTCGTGCGGCATTCCGCGGAAGCGCGCCACCGCATCCCAGGCGAGATTGATCGCGTTGAACTCGATGTGCGCGACGGCATGGATCAGCGCCGCCCTGCCCTCTGCCGTGGCAAGCCCACGACGCGGCAGCTCGCGCGGCATGACCAGCCGCGGTTTCTTGGGCCGCCCCGGCACGGTCGTGAGGCCCGACGCCGACACGGCGGGCGATTCGTCCGGAACCGCCCGGCCGGCGTCAAACCGCGCGGCGGTTTCGGTCGTCAGCGCCAGCTTTTCCGCGACCGCCGTGCTGCCGACGCAGCGCGCCGCCAGATCGTGCAGCGAAGGCAAAGGTCCAGCCATGATCCGTCATGACGTCAAAGAGTCCGGATTATGGCCCGGTTGGCGTCATTTCGGCCATGCGCCGGCAGGTGCGCGGCCCAGTCCGCGCGCTCGGCAAGCGCGATGCGTGCGGACCGATCAGCTCGCCTGACGCCGCTGCGACTTGGCCTCGTCCGAGCGCGCGAACTCGAGCTCGCTGAGATAAGTCGGCGCGACGCCGGTCACATATTCGCCGGAGAAGCACGACGTATCGAACTGCTTCAGGTCTTCGTTGCCGTCGCGCACGGCAGAGATCAGATCTTCGAGATCCTGGTAGACCAGCCAGTCCGCGCCGAGGATTTCCTGCACCTCCTCGGTCGTGCGCCCGTGTGCGACGAGCTCGGCCGCAGCCGGCATGTCGATGCCGTAGATGTTCGGATAGCGCACCGGCGGCGCTGCGGACGCGAAGTACACCTTGCGCGCTCCGGCTTCGCGCGCCATCTGGATGATCTGCTTCGACGTCGTGCCGCGCACGATCGAATCGTCGACCAGCAGCACGTTCTTCTTGCGGAACTCGAGCGGAATCGGATTGAGCTTGCGCCGCACCGATTTCACGCGCTCGCCCTGGCCCGGCATGATGAACGTGCGGCCGATGTAGCGGTTCTTGACGAAACCTTCCCGCACCGGCACGCCGAGCGCCTGCGCGAGCGGACCTGCCGCGGTGCGCGAGGTATCCGGGATCGGAATCACGGCGTCGATGTCGTGGTCCGGCATCAGGCGCAGGATCTTCTCGGCGAGCTTTTCGCCCATGCGCAGGCGCGCCTTGTAGACCGACACGTCCTCGATCATCGAGTCGGGTCGCGCGAGATAGACGTATTCGAAGATGCACGGCGCGTGCGTCGCTGGCTCCGCGCACTGGCGCGAATAGAGCTTTCCGTCGAGCGTGATCAACACGGCTTCGCCGGGACGCACGTCGCGCAGCAGCTTGAATCCGAGAATGTCGAGCGCGACCGATTCGGACGCTACGGCGTACTCCATGCCCGCGCCGGTCTCGCGCTCGCCGAGCACGAGCGGCCGGATGCCGTGCGGATCGCGGAACGCGAGCACGCCGTAATCGAGCAGCAGCGAGGCGACGGCATAGCCGCCGACGCAGCGTGCGTGCGTGCCGGCGACGGCCTTGAAGATGTGATCGGGCGTGAGCGAGCGCCGATCCTGGATCTGCAGCTCGTGCGCGAGCACGTTGAGCAGCACTTCGGTATCGGAATCGGTGTTGATGTGCCGGCGATCGCCTTCGATGACCTCGCGCCGCAGCGTGTCGGTGTTGATCAGATTGCCGTTGTGGCAGAGCGCGATTCCGTACGGCGAATTCACGTACAGCGGCTGCGCCTCGGCCGAGCCTTCGGCGCCGGCGGTCGGATAGCGGCAATGGCCGATGCCGATGTTTCCTCGCAACGACAGCATCGTCTCGCGCGTAAATACGTCACGCACGAGGCCTGCGCCCTTGTGCAGGCGCAGTCGATTCGCGTCCACGGTCGCGATGCCCGCGGCGTCCTGGCCGCGATGCTGCAGCACCGTCAGCCCGTCGTAGAGCGCGGAGGCGACTTCCGATTTTCCGACGATGCCGATGATTCCGCACATGGGCTACGGGTGCTCCGATCTATTCCGCACTGGGGTCATGCAGACGACGGTTTCGACGGCGGCGCCGGTTTTGACGGCGGCGGCAATACGGGTTTGGCCATCTTCTCGACCGGTTCCAGATATTTCGCCACTTCGCTCGGCAGCCGATCGCCGAGCCAGCGCGCGCCGACTTCGAAATTCGGAAGCAGGCGCGATTCATTCCACCACGGATCACGCCGAAACGGACTCGTCAAGACACCGGCGCCAGTACCGCGACGAGCGCAGGTGTCGCCGCGGGGTCCTGCCCACGGTTAGAACTGAAACGGATC
>DAISJF010000411.1:0-2707 GCA_036821625.1 Rhodanobacteraceae bacterium | reverse complement strand
CTCCAATTCGCGCTGAAGCGTGCGCCGGCGGGTGTCGGCGGCCTTCTCTTCCTGCGCCAGCCGCTGCTCCTTCTGCTCCAGCCACGACGAGTAGTTGCCTTTCCACGGAATGCCGCGGCCGCGATCGAGCTCGAGAATCCACTCGGCCGCGTTGTCGAGGAAGTAGCGATCGTGCGTGACCGCGACGACCGTGCCCGGAAAGCTCTGCAGGAAATGCTCCAGCCATTCGACCGACTCGGCGTCGAGATGGTTGGTCGGCTCGTCGAGCAGCAGCATGTCCGGCTTGGACAGGAGGAGCCGGCACAGCGCCACGCGGCGCTTCTCGCCGCCGGACAGGGTGGAGATCTTCGCGTCCCACGGCGGCAGCCGCAGAGCATCCGCGGCGATCTCGAGCGTGCGCTCGAGCGTGTGTGCATCGCTGGTCGCGAGGATCGCCTCGAGTCGCTGCTGCTCGGCCGCGAGCTTGTCGAAATCGGCGCCTTCCTCGGCATAGGCCGCATAGACGGCTTCGAGCTTGGCCTGCGCCTCGAAGATCTCGCCGACGCCTTCCTCGACGCTCTGCCGCACGGTCTTTTCCGGATCGAGCTGCGGCTCCTGCGGCAGGAAGCCGATCTTGATGTCCGGCTGCGGCCGCGCCTCGCCGTTATAGTCCTTGTCGACGCCGGCCATGATGCGCAGCACGGTGGATTTGCCCGAGCCGTTGAGGCCGAGCAGGCCGATCTTGGCGCCGGGGAAGAACGACAGCGAGATGTCCTTGATGATCTCGCGCTTCGGGGGGACGATCTTGCTGACCCCGATCATGGTGTAGATGTACTGCATTGCAAGCTTGCTCCGTGGCGCACGCGAAACCGGCGGCGTGAAGCTCGGCCGGGCGTGCCAGAAAGGCGGGAAGCTCTCGATTATCGCCGATTTGGCCGTCCGTCGCCACGCCGCGACGGTTGGGCGGCCGCCTTCGAGCCTGTAACATCCGCAAAAACGAGCGGTTGAAACCGCTCCGGCACAGGGATGCTGCAAACCGCGGCAGGATCCCGCCGATTCAAAAACTCCCCAAGGCGAGCCCGGGCTTACTCATGTTTGCAAAGGACACGCGCATTGCCGGCTACGACGATGAGCTCGCCGAGGCGATCGCCGCCGAGCGTCGCCGCCAGGAGGATCATGTCGAGCTGATCGCGTCGGAAAACTACGCGAGCCCGCGCGTGCTGGAAGCGCAGGGGTCGGTGCTGACCAACAAGTACGCGGAAGGCTATCCGGGCAAGCGCTACTACGGCGGCTGCGAATACGTCGACGTCGCCGAGCGGCTCGCGATCGAGCGCGCCAAGGAATTGTTCGGCGCCGGCTACGCGAACGTGCAGCCGCATTCGGGCTCGCAGGCGAATCAGGCCGTCTACTTCGCGCTGCTCAAGCCCGGCGACACGATTCTCGGCATGTCGCTCGCGCACGGCGGCCATCTGACGCACGGCGCCAAGGTGAATCTCTCCGGCAAGCTCTTCAACGCCGTGCAGTATGGCGTCGATGCGAACGGCCTGATCGACTACGACGATGTCGACCGCCTCGCGCACGAGCACAAGCCGAAGATGCTCATCGGCGGCTTCAGCGCGTACTCGCAGATCGTCGACTGGGAGCGCATGGCCGCGATCGCGAAATCGATCGGCGCGTATTTCTTCGTCGACATGGCGCACGTCGCGGGCCTCGTCGCGGCCGGCGTCTATCCGAACCCGGTCCCGCACGCCGATGTCGTCACCTCGACCACGCACAAGACGCTGCGCGGACCGCGCGGCGGCATCGTGCTCGCGAAGGGCGGCGACGAGGATCTCGAGAAGAAGCTGCAGAGCATCGTGTTCCCGGGCATCCAGGGCGGCCCGCTGATGCACGTGATCGCGGCGAAGGCCGTCGCGTTCCGGGAAGCGCTGGAACCCGCGTTCAAGACCTACCAGCAGCAGGTCGTGAAGAACGCGAAGGCGATGGCGAAGACTCTGATCTCGCGCGACTACAAGGTCGTTTCCGGCGGCACCGAGAACCATCTCTTCCTCGTCGACCTGATCGGCCGCGACGTGACCGGCAAGGACGCCGAGGCGGCGCTCGGCGAAGCGCACATCACCGTCAACAAGAACGCGGTGCCGAACGATCCGCGCTCGCCGTTCGTGACGTCGGGCCTTCGCCTCGGCACGCCGGCGGTGACGACGCGCGGCTATGGCGAGAAGGAATGCGTCGAGCTCGCGGGATGGATCTGCGATGTGCTGGATGCGCCGAAAGATGCAGCGGTGATTGAAACGGTGCGCGGTCGAGTGACGGCGCAATGCAAGGCGTTTCCGGTGTATGGCTGAGAAGACGGTAGCCGGTAGCCGGTAGCCGGGAACCGGAGAGCGGCGCCCGGGTCGTGTGTGCGCCTTGGCTTTCCGGCTCCCGGCTCCCGGCTCCCGGCTATCGTCCTTGGTCCCGTAATGCACTGCCCCTTCTGCCACCACGACGACACCCGCGTGATCGACTCGCGCGTTTCGGACGACGGCACGACGATCCGCCGCCGTCGCGAGTGTCCGAGCTGCGGCGAGCGCTTCAACACGTTCGAGACGGCCGAAATCAAGCTGCCGGCCGTGATCAAGAGCGACGATCGCCGCGAGGCGTTCGACGAGCACAAGCTCCGCGCCGGCTTCGAGCGCGCGCTGCAGAAGCGGCCCGTGTCGAGCGAGCAGGTGGATGCGGCCGTGCG
>DAISJF010000410.1:0-2728 GCA_036821625.1 Rhodanobacteraceae bacterium | reverse complement strand
GCTCGTTGACGGGCGGTACGTTCAGCGGCGGCGTGTGCACGATCCCGACTCCGCCGCCCGACGCGAGCAGTGGCCGCACGATCTACACGGCGAACGACGCCGGTTCGTCGTCGGTGCTGTTCACCGGTTCCGGCAGCCTGAGCTCGGCTCAGGCGATAGCGCTGAATCAGGATCCGACATCGAACGTGAAGTGCACGAGCCCGACCACCAACACCAACGGTTGCGACGGCAACGGTACGAACCGCGCCGACTGGCTGCGCGGCGTCCGCACGCACGAGACCCTTCCGCCGCTGCTGCGCCACCGCAGCTCCGTGCTGGGTGCGATCATCAACTCGCAGCCGCGCTATGTGTCTGCGCCGACCGGCGGCTTCACCGACAACTTCCCGCCGGGATCGCCGGAAGCGCTCGCGGCCGCGCCGAATGCGAACGGCGTACCGGGCGCGGGGAGCTACGCCCAGTTCGTTCAGAACAACAGGAACCGCCCGCCGACCGTCTACGTCGGCGCGAACGACGGCATGATGCACGCGTTCGACGGCGTCACCGGCCATGAGCGCTGGGCGTTCATGCCGATGACATTGTTCGGCACCGACGCGGTTTCGGGCGAGCCCGACGCCACCGTGATCGGACGCCGTCGCCTGGCCCAGTCGACCAACACGAACACGTACAAGAATGCGCCGAGCGTCGACAACACGGCGGTCATCCAGGACGTCTTCATCAACGGCGGATGGCACACGGTTCTGGTCGGCACGCTCCGTTACGGCGGCCGCGGCGTCTACGCGCTCGACATCACCAACCCGGCCGCGCCGACGTTCCTGTGGGAGCATAACTACACGCAGTCCGACTACCGGCACCTCGGCTACACGTACGCGTATCCGAACGTTTCACGCATCAGCTACAACGGCGGTACCTGGGTCGTTCTCCTGTCCAACGGCTACTTCCCGCTGCCGGACCAGACGCCGCCGGATCCGGTCGGCAACGACACCGCCGCGAACCTGACGTCGCTGTTCGTGATCAACTTGCAGACGGGTACCCTGATCCGCGAGATCCCGACCACGCTGACGGCGCCGAACAGCTTCGCTCTGTCGACCGCTGCGGCCTACGACCTCAACTCGGATCAGGTCGACGACATCGCGGTCGCCGGCGATCTCGCGGGCAATCTGTGGCGCTTCGATCTTTCGAACACTTCGTCGAGCGCCTGGAGCGTGGACCTGATGTTCAAGTCCTACACGACTTCCGGCGACATCGGAAAGCATCCGATCTCCGTGATGCCGGTCGGCATGCGCGATCCGGTTGCGCAGGCGCCGATGTGGGTGTTCGGCACGGGCAAGTTCCTTGGCCTGTGCGATCGCACCGCGTCGTCCCCGCCGAGCAACTGCGGACCCGACGCGAACACGGCGATCCAGGCGTTCTATGGCGTGCGCGACTACGGCACGGGATCGACGAACTATCCGATCCTGCCGACGCAGCTGAATTCGTGGACCATCGCCGAGGACACGACGACATTCGTGCGCACGCTGACGGGCCCGACCACGGTCGCGAGCAACCGCGGCTGGACGATCGCGCTCGATCCGGCGTTGACTCACGAGCAGGGCGAGCGCGACGTCGTCAGCATCGTGCCGTTCTACAGCGCGAACTACGCGATCCTGACCACGCTGATACCGAAGGGCGACGATCCGTGCGATCCGGATCGGCGCGGCGCGATCATGGCCGTGGACGGCGCCACGGGCGGACCGCTGGTCGCATCGCCGCTCGGCGGCGGCGGACCTGGCGGCACGAGCAACAACACCACGATCGGCATGGCGGTCGATTCGAAGGCGATTCCGATCGCAGGCATACCGGCCGTGGTCGGTTCGCAGGGCGGACCGCTGCTGCTGCCCGGACTGCCGGAGTTCGCGATTCCGGCGCCGCCGCCGCATCGCGGATCGTGGCGCGAGCTGTTGGATTTGCTATAAGACGGGCGCGGCAGGAAGCAATCGACCGCTTCCTGCCGCGTCGTTCATCAGGGGAACCACATGTCCAGGCGACTTGCTCGGGGATTTACGCTGATCGAGCTGATGATCGTGGTCGCGATCATCGCGATCATCGCGGCGCTGGCCTACTTCAACTACGGACGCTACGCGTACCGCACGCGTCGAGCGGACGGCCGCGAGATGCTGATGCGCGTCGCGGCGGCCGAGGAGCGCTACTTCACGAACTTCAACACCTACACGGCCAGCGTGACCAATGCCGCGCCGGCCGGGCTCGGCTTCGCCAACGCGCAGTCCGACAACAAGAACTACACGATCACGGTCGCGCTGGCCAACGGCAATGCGTCGTACACGCTGACCGCGACGCCGGTCGGCGTCCAGGTCAACGACACCTGCGGCGCCCTCACCATCACGGACACCGGCATCAAGCAGCCGACCGGCAGCCCCGGCAACAACGGCAGCTGCTGGTAGCGGGAGCTCCCGCAGCGATCCGGCGAGCGTTCGCCTCGCCGGGTTGTCGGTATCGCGCCGAGTGTCTATACTCCGCGCCCCTCGCGCCGGAGTAGCTCAGCTGGTAGAGCAACGCATTCGTAATGCGTGGGTCGGGGGTTCGATTCCCTTCTCCGGCATTCAGCTGTTTCGTGGCGTCGCGGCGACTTCGTTGGTAAGGTTGACGCGGCGTGTCCCTCCGGGCGGTTAGCTCAGTGGTAGAGCACTGCTTTCACACGGCAGGGGTCAGTGGTTCGAAACCACTACCGCCC
>DAISJF010000409.1:0-2731 GCA_036821625.1 Rhodanobacteraceae bacterium | reverse complement strand
GAACGCGGCGAAAACCTCGCACGCGATCGGGAATTCCGTGCGCGCGGCCGGATCGCCGAAGCGCGCGACGTTGCGCAGCACGCGCAGCGTGTGCTCGTCGACCGTGTAGACATGGAACAGGTCGTATTGCATGCGGCCGACGACGCGCCGGAACGTCGGCAGCAGCGCAGCGAGCACGCCATGGCGGTTCATCGCGGCGAGCGCGCTGACCGAGGGCGCGCCGCGCTTGAGCAACGCGAGGAACGATGCGAGCACGTAGCGATCGTCCGCGAAACCGCCGCGATGCCGTGCGAGCCCGCGCTGCAGCCGGCGCATCGCTTCGGCCGAAAGACCGCGCAGCTCAGGATGATCGAGCAGCAGCGCGAACGCGTCGACCATCGCGCGCGGACGCCGCTCGAACAGCGTCGCCGAGCGCGGCTCGAGTCGCGAGCCGACCGCGACGAAATCCCGATCGATCGCCTGCGGCGGCGCGGCTGGCGGATCGAGCAGCTCCATGAAGCGCTCGGTGACCTGCGCGCCGAGCCGCTCGACGACGATCGCCGCGCGGTAGTAGCCCTGCATGAACTGCTCGACCGCGAGGTTCTTCTCGTGCTCGTCGCGATAGCCGAGCTCGGCGGCCAGCGTGCGCTGGTAGTCGAACAGGAGACGCTCTTCGGCGCGGCCGGCGGCGAGATGCAGCGCGTAGCGATAGCGGCGCAACGTCGCTTCCGAGCGATCGAGCGCCGCGCGCTCGGTCGGGTCGAGCAGGCCCTGCGCGACCATCGCGTCGAAATCCGTGGCACGCGTGATGCGTCGGCCGAGCCAGCGCAGGAGATCGAGCGTGCGCAGACCGCCCGGCCCTTCCTTCAGATTCGGCTCGAGGTTGTACGTGGTGTCGTTGAAGCGGGCGTGCCGATCGATCTGTTCCCTGCGCTTGGCGTCGAGATAGTCGACCGGCGGCCACAGCGCGGGATCTTCGACGAGCTCGGCGAGCGCATCCGCCAGCGCGGTCGAACCCGCGAGCCGGCGTGCATCGAGCAGGTTGGTGAAGATCGTGACGTCGGCGGCGGCGAGCTCTCGACAGTCGGCGATCTCGCGCACGGCATGCCCGAGCTTGAGGCCGATATCCCACAGGCAGGCGAAGAACGCCTCGAACATGCGCGCATGGCGGCGCAGCGCTCCCGGCTCGACGAGCACCAGGAGATCGACGTCGGAATACGGAAACAGCGCGGCGCGACCGAAACCGCCGACCGCGAACAGCGCCGCATCGGACGGCTCGCCCACGCACGCGCGCCAGACGTGCACGACGACGTGCTCGACCGCCTGTGCGCGCACGCGCGTCAGCGCGTTCGCGTCGGCGCCTTCGCCAAATGCATCGCGCAGCCGTCGCTCGTTGTCACCGAGCACCTGACGCAGCGCAAGCCGCGCTTCCGCCGACACGCCGCTGCGCGGCATCGCGGGCGGCAGGCGCGGCGCTTCCGGGAGGCGCGGGGCTAGGTCCACGCGCGCCATGCGAAAGTCCTCAGGCGGCTTGCGGCCAGGGTGTCAGGATTTCCGCGCCGTTGTCGGTGACCGCGATGGTGTGCTCCCACTGCGCGGACAGCGAGTGATCCTTGGTGACGACGGTCCAGCCGTCGGGCAGCAGGCGCGTCTGCGGCTTGCCCGCGTTGACCATCGGCTCGATCGTGAACGTCATGCCTTTCGTCAGCTTGAGGCCCGAGCCGGGCTGGCCGTAATGCAGCACCTGCGGATCCTCGTGATAGACCTGCCCGATGCCGTGACCGCAGTACTCGCGCACGACCGAATAGCCGTTGGCTTCGACGTGCTTCTGGATCGCATGGCCGATATCGCCGAGCGTCGCGCCGGGCCGCACTTCGGCGATCCCGCGCAGCATCGCTTCGAGCGTGATGTCGACGAGGCGGCGCGCCAGCACCGGCGGCTGGCCGACGAAATACATGCGGCTGGTGTCGCCGTGCCAGCCGTCCTTGATCACGGTGACGTCGATGTTCACGATGTCGCCGTCCTTGAGCACCTTGGTCGGGCTCGGGATGCCGTGGCAGATCACGTGATTGACCGACGTGCACAGCGTCTTCGGAAAACCCTTGTAGCCGACGTTGGCCGGGATCGCCTTCTGCACCTTGACGATGTGGTCGTGGGCGATGCGGTCGAGCTCCTCGGTGGTGACGCCGGGCCGCACGTGCTCGCGCAGCACTTCGAGCACCTCGGCGGCGAGGCGTCCGGCAACGCGCATCTTCTCGATCTGGTCGGGGCTCTTGACGGTGATGGCCATGGGCTCGTTCTAGGGGATTTCCGCCGGGCTCGACACGACTTGTCCGGCCCGCGGGTGGCGGGTTACAATTCTACGGTTTCGCAGGCTTCGTTCGTAACTCGCTGCCCGCGAAGCAAAATGCGGTCCGAGCGAGCAATCCGCAAGGCCGCCACGGCATTTCGCCGAATCCGCACACGCACCGTCACCGCGTTCGGGGTGCTCCGCAAGGAGTCGCACGCGTCGGGTGCGTGGAGGTTCAACCCCGGGCGTCACCGCGCGAACCCAGGTATGCGCGGCGCCCACGTCATTGGAGTCAGGTAAATCATGCCTCAGGTCACGATGCGCCAGATGCTGGAAGCTGGCGTGCACTTCGGTCACCAGACCCGCTACTGGAACCCGCGCATGGCGCCGTACATCTTCGGCGCCCGCGGCAAGATTCACATCATCAACCTCGAGAAGACGCTCCCGCTCTTCACCGACGCG
>DAISJF010000408.1:0-2734 GCA_036821625.1 Rhodanobacteraceae bacterium | reverse complement strand
TCACGCGCTCGCCGTCGCCGTCGGCACGAAATCCGCCGTGTCGGTCGACTCGTAGTTGAAGCTGATGTCCTTCCACGTATCGAGCGCGGCCTTGAGCGGCTTGCACGTCTTCGCCGCCGCTTCGAGGATCTGCGGACCTTCGCGGAAGTAATCGCGCCCTTCGTTGCGCGCGAGGATCATCGCCTCGAGCGCGACGCGGTTCGCCGTCGCGCCGGCCTGGATGCCCATCGGGTGGCCGATCGTGCCGCCGCCGAACTGCAGGATCACGTCTTCGCCGAGATAATGGATCAGCTGATGCATCTGGCCGGCATGGATGCCTCCGGACGCGACCGGCATCACCTTGTTGAGCGACGCCCAGTCCTGCTCGAAGAACAATCCATGCTCGAGGCTCTGCGGCGTCCTGCTGTCGCGCAGCGTGTCGTAGAAGCCCTTGATCATCAGCGGATCGCCTTCGAGCTTGCCGACGACCGTGCCCGCGTGAATGTGATCGACGCCGGCCATGCGCATCCACTTGCAGATGACGCGGAAATTCATGCCGTGGTTCTTCTGGCGCGAATACGTCGAGTTGCCGGCGCGGTGCAGGTGCAGGACCATGTCGTTCCGGCGCGCCCACTTCGCCATCGACTGGATCGCCGTGTAGCCGATCACGAGATCGATCATGACGATGACCGAGCCGAGCTCCTTGGCGAATTCGGCGCGCTCGTACATCTCCTCCATCGTGCCGGCGGTGACGTT
Source organism: Rhodanobacteraceae bacterium (assembly GCA_036821625.1). GTDB lineage: Bacteria > Pseudomonadota > Gammaproteobacteria > Xanthomonadales > Rhodanobacteraceae > Dokdonella_A. Next base: position 1,999 of record DAISJF010000408.1, on the reverse strand, counting down.
GAGGTAATGGCCTTTGACTTCGCCGGTCGCGGCCGATGCCTTGTTGACCGCTTCCATCACGTAGAGGAAGCGGTCGCGCCAATGCATGAACGGCTGCGAGTTGATGTTCTCGTCGTCCTTGACGAAATCGAGGCCGCCCTTGAGCGCTTCGTAGACGACGCGTCCGTAGTTGCGGCCCGACAAGCCAAGTTTCGGTTTCGTGGTCGCGCCGAGCAGCGGGCGGCCGAACTTGTCGAGGCGCTCGCGCTCGACCACGATGCCGGTCGCCGGTCCCTGGAACGTTTTCAGATACGCGACCGGTATGCGCATGTCTTCCAGACGCAGCGCCTTCACGGCCTTGAAGCCGAACACGTTGCCGATGATCGAGGCGGTGAGGTTCGCGATCGATCCGGGCTCGAAGAGATCGAGGTCGTACGCGATGTACGCGAAGTACTGCTGCTCGGTCTTCGTGCCGGGGCCGGTGTTCGGCACCGGATCGACGCGATAGGCCTTGGCGCGATAGAGCTCGCACGCGGTCAGGCGATCGGTCCAGACGACGGTCCACGTCGCGGTCGAGGATTCGCCGGCGACGGCTGCGGCCGCTTCGTCGGCATCGACGCCGGGCTGCGGCGTGATCCGGAACAGCGCGATCACGTCCGTTTCGATCGGCTCGTAATCCGGCTGCCAGTAGCCCATCTTCTTGTACGGGATGACGCCGGACTTGTAGCGCTCGGCGACGGTGTCGCTGGCGCGGATCGGCGTGACGGCTGCGTTCATCGCGGAGCTCCTCGATCGCGGTTCGAGCTCGAATGTACGCAGCGGGAAGCATCAGGTATATTCAAATCCTCTATGGCGCTGCATAAGTTTTCCTGATGGGTTCTCCGATCAATGGGAGGCGTCGATGAAGCGCATCACGCTGCGTCAACTCCGTGTTTTCGAGCAGGTCGCGCGCCTGCGCAGCGTCTCGGCCGCGGCCGGCGTCTGTCATCTGACGCAGCCCGCCGTTTCGATGCAGCTGAAGGCGCTCGAGCAGGAATGCGGCCTGCCGCTGACGGAGCTCGTCGGCCGGCAATTGCGCTTGACCGACGCCGGCGAAACCGTCGCGGCGTACGCGCGGCGCGTGCAGCAGGATCTCGACGAGCTCGATCAGCGCCTCGCCGCGATGCGCGGGCAGCAGCACGGCAAGCTCAACGTCGGCATCGTCTCGACGGCGAAGTATTTCGCCTCGCACATGCTGGCGACGTTTCTCGAGCAGCACACCGGCGCGGAGCTCTCGCTGCAGGTCGAGAACCGCGCGCAGATCCTGAAACTGCTCTCGGACAACGAGATCGACATCGCGATCATGGGCGTGCCGCCCGAGTTCCTCGACGCCGTCGCGGTGCCGTTCGCCGATCATCCGCACGGCATCGTGATCAACGCGCAGCATCCGCTGGCTGCGCGTGCGAAGCTCGTGATCGCCGATTTCGCCGACGAGGCGTTTCTCGTGCGTGAACCGGGATCCGGCACGCGCGCGGTCATGGAGCGCTTCTTCGCCGGTCAATCGTTCTCGCCGCGCAAGGTGATCCAGATGACCGGCAACGAAGCGGTGAAGCAGGCCGTGCTCGCGGGGCTCGGCGTCGGATTTCTTTCGCTCAACACGATCGGGCTCGAACGCGGGCTCGGCCTCGTCCAGGTGCCGACCGTCGCCGGTTTGCCGGTCATGCGCCGCTGGCACGTCGTGCATCGGCGCGGCAAGCAATTGCTGCCGATCGCGCGCGCGTTCACCGATTTCGTGCGCGACGAGGGCGGACGCTACGCCGAGGCGAGCACTTCGCCGCGCCCGTCGCGGGATTCGGCGAGCCGCGTGTCGCGCAGCGATCATTCGCCGCGCCCCGCCCGCGCGCGCCGGCGTCGCTGACCTTCCCTTTCCCCCAAGCGGGAGAGTGATCGCTAACGCGTCCCTCTACCGTTCGCGGGAGAGTCATCACTGACGTCCCCTCTCCCGCTTGCGGGAGAGGGTTAAGGTGAGGGCAAACTCGGT
>DAISJF010000407.1:0-2735 GCA_036821625.1 Rhodanobacteraceae bacterium | reverse complement strand
TGCGAGAGCGAATCTGGTTGGTGTCGATCGGGTGCGTGGTCGCCATGATCGTGTTCAGTCCTCGAATAAGCCGCGCATTTTACCGTAAACCAGCTCCGCATCCCCCCTCGCACGATCTCCCCTCTCCCGCAAGCGGGAGAGGGGGATTCGTCAAGCGGCTTCGATGTGCCGAACGAGCAATCTGAGCCGCTCGCGTCCGTTCCACTCGTCGACATCGAGGTGATACGCGGCGCGCAGCCGTGCCGGCGGCGGAATGCATTCGGTCGCATGGAACATGACTGCCTCGAGCGGATCGCCGCGACCTTCGATCAGGAGGCGCAGCTGCAGGTGCTCCTCGCCGATGCGCCGCCATGATTCGAGCCGGAAAACATTGTCGAACAGCGGCTCGGCAAATGCCTGCCCCCACGGCCCCGCATAGCGCAGCACGAGCGCGACTTCGATGTCGAACTGCGCGGGATCGAGCGCACCGTCGCTCCACAGCACGCGTTCGAGCACTTCGCCATCGAGCCGAGCGCGTGCCACGGCCGCGAACTCGGCGGCGAAGCGCTCGATATGCGGCGGCGCGAGGCTCAGTCCCGCCGCCATCGCATGCCCGCCGAAACGCGCGATCAGGCCCGGACAGCGCGCGTCGACCTCGGCCAGCGCGTCGCGCAGGTGAAAACTCTCGATCGAACGCCCGGAGCCGCGCAGGTCACCGCCCTCCTCGCCGGGCGCAAACGCGAACACCGGTCGATGCAGCCGATCCTTGAGCCGCGATGCGACGAGGCCGACGATTCCGGCGTGCCAGTCCGGCTGGAACAGAACGACACCCTGCGGAAACGCGTCGTCGCCGTGCTCGGCGATGAACGCGGCGACCGTCGCCTCGCCCTGCTCGACCATCGCCGTCTGCATCTCGCGTCGCTGCGCGTTGATCGCGGAGAGTCGCTCCGCGAGATCGGCGGCGCGCGATGCATCGTCGGTCAGCAGGCATTCGATGCCGACGTCCATGTCTTCGAGCCGGCCGGCCGCATTGACCCGCGGTGCGAGCGCGAACGCAAGATCGGCGGCGACGGCGCGCGTCGGATCGCGGCCGGCGGCGCGGAAAAGCGCCTGCACACCGGCGCAGGCGCGGCCGGCGCGGATCCGTTTCAGTCCGGCGGTGACCAGCACGCGGTTGTTCGCATCGAGCGGCACGAGGTCAGCCACGGTTCCGAGCGCGACGAGGTCCAGCAGCGCGACGAGATCCGGTTCGCCGTGCAAACTTTCCGCGTATCGGCCCATCGCGCGCAGTCGCGCGCGCAGCGCGAGCATCAGATAGAACACGACGCCGACGCCCGCGATCGCCTTGCTCGGAAACGCATCGCCGGCAAGATTCGGATTCACGATCGCTTCTGCCGCCGGCAACGTGACCGACGGCAGGTGGTGATCGGTGACGATCGTGCGGATACCCAGCGCACGCGCCGCTTCGACGCCGGCATGACTCGCGATGCCGTTGTCGACGGTGACGATCAGATCCGGCGCGTCGCTGCGCATCTCTTCGACGAGCCCCGGCGAAAGCCCGTAACCGTGCCGGAACCGGTTCGGCACGCGATAGATCACGTCGCCCGCACCGAGCAGGCGCAGCGCGCGCACCGCGACCGCGGTGCCGGTCGCGCCGTCCGCGTCGAAATCGCCGACGATGCAGATGCGCTTGCCGCGCTCGATCGCTTCGATGAGCAGCGCGCACGCCGCGTCGATCCCGCCGAGCGCGGCAGGGCTCGCAAGCTGCGCCAGCCGCGGCTCGATCGACTCGGTCGGTTGAACTCCGCGCCCGGCGTAGACGCGCGCGAGAATGGGATGGACCTCGGCCGGCCAATCGGACGGATGGCAGGTGACGGATCGGCGCCGGATCGTTGGCAGGTTCATCGCGGGGATACTGCGACGGCTCAGGGCTGGTAGCGCACCGCCGTGATCTCGTAGCGCCGCGTGCCGTTCGGCGCCTTGAACTCGAAGCTGTCGCCCTCGCTCTTGCCGATCAGCGCGCGCGCGAACGGCGAAGACACCGAGATCAGGCGCTTCTTGATGTCGGCTTCGAGGTCGCCGACGATCTGATAGCTCACTTCCTCGCCGGAATCCTCGTCGGCGAGATCGACCGTCGCACCGAACACGATGCGCGGTCCGGCGTTGAGGCGGCCGACGTCGATGACCTCCGCATAGGCAAGCGCCGATTCGAGCTCGCCGATGCGACCTTCGATGAAGCCCTGCTGCTCGCGCGCCGCGTGGTACTCGGCGTTTTCGCGCAGATCACCGTGTGCGCGCGCCTCCGCGATCGCCTGGATGATGCGCGGGCGCTCGACGCCCTTCAGGCGCTCCAGCTCGCCGCGCAGGCGCTCCGCGCCCTTGCTCGTCATCGGTGCTCTCCTCATGCGAGTTCCCTGTGGAGCTCCTGCAGGCTGTGGACGTCTTCGCCGTCGCGGAAGTCCAGCGAGTGCAGCAGCGCCTTCGCGCCGCTGACGGTCGTGGAATAGGTGACGCGCTGCTGCAGCGCTTCGCGGCGGATCGAGAACGAATCCGCGATCGCCTGCTTGCCTTCGGTCGTGTTGACGATGAACGCAATCTCGCCGTTCTTGATCAGATCGACGATGTGCGGGCGCCCTTCGAGCACCTTGTTGATGCGCTCGCAGACGATGCCGTGCTCGGTCAGGAATTTGTGCGTTCCGCCTGTCGCGACGAGGCTGAAACCGCGCTGCGCGAGCTCGGTCGCGACCTCGAGCAGG
>DAISJF010000406.1:0-2736 GCA_036821625.1 Rhodanobacteraceae bacterium | reverse complement strand
GCGGTCGAGGGCGATCTCGAGATCCTGCGCCAGGCGGCTGGACAGATAGAAGGCCATACGATCTGCGCGTTCGGCGAGGCCGCGGCATGGCCGGTGCAGGGATTCCTGCGCCATTACTGGAGCGAGTTCGAGTATTTCATCAGGAACGGACGCTCGATCGTGGATGCGAAGCTCGGGGTGGCCGCATGACACTTTCCTTCCGTCGTTCCGGCGAAAGCCGGAACCCATTTTCGATCTTGCAGAAGAGCAACATGGATTCCGGCTTTCGCCGGAATGACGATGTGGGATGTCGCGCGGCGACGAACGGTGTCAAGGCATGAGCGCGCAGCCCGCAAACCCAAACGTCCCGCCCGACCACGTCACGATCGACATCGACGGCCGCTCGCTCGTCGTGCCGAAAGGCTCGATGATCATCGCGGCCGCCGACAAGGCCGGCATTGCGATCCCGCGCTTCTGCTATCACGAGAAGCTCGCGATCGCCGCGAACTGCCGCATGTGCATGGTCGAGGTCGAGATGGGCGGCAAGCCCATGCCGAAGCCGCAGCCTGCGTGCGCGACGCCGGTCGCGGACGGCATGAAGGTCATGACGAAGTCGCAGCGCGCGTTGTCCGCGCAGCGCAATGTCATGGAGTTCCTGCTGATCAATCATCCGCTCGACTGTCCGATCTGCGATCAGGGCGGCGAATGCGAATTGCAGGATCTCTCGCTCGGCTATGGCCGCTCCGTTTCGCGCTTCGTCGAAAGGAAGCGCGTGATCGCGGACGAGGATCTCGGCTCGCTGGTCGAGACCGAGATGACGCGCTGCATCCAGTGCACGCGCTGCGTGCGCTTCATGGCCGAAGTCGCTGGTACATATGAGCTCGGCGGCATGGAGCGCGGCGAGAACCTGCAGATCGGCACGTACGTCGGCAAGCCGCTGATGAGCGAGCTGTCCGGCAACGTGATCGACATCTGCCCGGTCGGCGCTCTGACCAACAAGCCGTTCCGCTTCCGCGCGCGCGCGTGGGAGCTGATCGCGCGCGAATCGATCGGCTATCACGATGCGCTCGGCTCGAATCTCTGGCTGCACACGCGCAGCGGCGAGGCGCTGCGCGCGGTGCCGCGCGATAACGAAGCAATCAACGAATGCTGGCTGTCGGACCGCGATCGCTACAGTTGCGACGGCCTGAGCGCGCCCGATCGCGCGATCCGGCCGCTGGTCAAGAAGAACGGTGCATGGGTCGAAACGGATTGGTCGGAAGCCATCCGCGTCGCCAGCGAGATGCTCAAGCGTGTGCCGGCGGGAGAGCTCGGCGCGCTCGTGCATCCGGCAACGTCGAACGAAGAGGGTCATCTCGTCGCGAAGCTCGCGCGTGCTTTGCGCAGCGAGCACGTCGATCACCGCCTGCGCCAGCTCGATCTTGCGGACGCTGCGACCGCACGGCCATTCGCGATGCCGGTCGCGGACATCGAGAAAGCCGACGTGATCGTGCTGATCGGCTGCAATCCGCGCAACGAAATTCCGCTGCTCGGCGCGCGCATCCGCAAGGCGACCAGGCGCGGCGCGAAGGTGCACGTCGTCGACGCGCTCGACTTCGAGCTAGAAACCGATGTCGCCGTGGCGGGCAAACGCATCGTCGCGCCGTCCGCGATGATCGCCGCGCTGCTCGATCTGGCAAAGGCCGCGAACGACGTCGGTCATCTGCCGGAGTCGCACGATCTCAATGACGCGATCTCGGGACGTAGCGCCGATGACGCCGCGAAGGGTCTGATCAAGCTGCTCGGCGATGCGGCGAGCTCGGTCGTGATCGTCGGCGAAGGTGTCGTGCTGCATCCGCAGGCGTCGGCGATGCGCGCCGCCGCTGAATTCCTCGCCAAGGCGACCGGCAGCGCCTACAACGAGATTCCGTGCGGTGCGAACGCAATCGGTCTCGCACAGGTCGGTGCCGTGCCGCGCGAGAACGGTCTCGACGCGCGCGCGATGCTGCGCCAGCCGCGCAGGGGCTACATTCTGTATGGCTGCGAGCCGCCCGAGGATTTCGGCGACGGCGCGCTTGCGATCGATGCGTTGTCGAAGGCCGAGAGCGTGGTCGCGTTCGCGAGCTATGTCAGCGAGTCGCTGAAGCGCGTCGCGAGCGTGATCCTGCCGATCGGCCTCGTGCCGGAAATCGACGCGACGCTGGTCAACCTCAACGGCACCATGCAGCGCACGGCGCCGGCGACGAAACTGCCCGGCGACGCGCGGCCCGGCTGGAAGGTCTTGCGAGCTCTCGGCGCTGCGCTGGCGCTCCGCGGCTTCGACTTCACCGCGATCGGCGAGGTGCGCGAGCAGATCTCGAAGGAGTGGGGCAGCGCCGAAACCGCAGCGAAACGCGGTTTTACGTCCGCGCCGAGCAAGGCAGGCGCGCAAGGCAAGTCGTTCGAACGCATTGCCACGACGGCGATCTATCGCGCCGATGCGGTGCTGCGCCGCACGCCGGCCTTGCAGGCGCATCCGCTTACGCGCGGTGCTCGCGCGACGCTGAATCCGGAAGACGGCCTCGCGCTCGGTCTTGGACATCGGGCGACGGCTCGCGTCGGTGGCGTCACGCTGCCGGTCGAGCTCAGCAAGCGCGTGCCGCGCGGTGCGGTGTGGATCGAATCGGGCTACGCGGAAACGGCGACGCTGCCGCCGTATGGCACGGCAGTCGAGATCACGAAGGCGTAACGACGACATGCACATGCTCATCGACGCCTACCAATGGTGCGCGACGCATT
>DAISJF010000405.1:0-2748 GCA_036821625.1 Rhodanobacteraceae bacterium | reverse complement strand
TTGAACAACGTCGCGAGATCCGGACAGCTCGGATGCAGGCCGTATGTCTGTCCAGTCGGCACACCGAGCGCATCGACCGCGACGAGCTGATCCTGCGCAATGCCCATCGCGCCGCGCGAAGCCGCGTAGGTCGCGTAGCGCGCGTTGTCGCTCGGGATCAGCAGGTTGAACGAGTCGTTGCCGCCGAGCAGGAACAGGCAGACCAGCGCCTTGTAGTCATCGACCGGCGGATACGCCGGGCAATCGAGCTGCGCCGCGAGCGCGGCATTGATCAGCCCAAGCTGCGTGACGAGCGCGCTGCCGGTCGCGCAGGCGACACCGCTGCAGGCAACCCGGCGCAGGAAATCGCGACGTTTCATACGAGTGCTCCGTTGGCGCTGGCGCGGGTCATTTCTGGATCGCGAATTCGGGCGATGCGAGCAGGACCTGCAGCGCGCCGGTGACGCGTCCGGTCGGATTCGATGCCGGCAGCGCCGCGACCATGTCGGTGAGCGTCGAATTCATCGACGCGCTCATCGATCCGTACATCAGGTCGTGATTGAGCTGGTCGATCAGCGCCGACGGCGTCGACGCGAGCGGCATCAGCGCGGACAGATCGATCGCGATCGTCGTGTCGTCATTGCTCGGATTGCCGACGTAGTCGTTGGCGCGGCCGGTCAGATCGTTGGCCGTTGAGACGACCGTGCTTTCGTTCATGATCTGGAATTCGGGACCATAGAGGCCGGTGTCGGCGAGCTCACCCGGCGGGAAGTAGTCGGGCAGATAGAAGTTGAACACCGACGGCGCGCCGAGCGGGCGCTCTGCGTAGTTCTTCTGCGGATTCGGGAACGCGTACGCGCCATCCACCGCCGCCGCGCCGTAGTAGCGCCAGAGCGCCGTGAGCCTGAGCAGCGGCTCGCGCGCCTTGCCGAATACGTACGGCGCGGGCGGCGGTGCCGCGCCGTAGCGCGCCTCGGGGTCCATCAGGATCGCCGTGACGACCGCGCCGAGATTGCCATAGCGCCCGGTGCCGTCGTCGGCGAAGACCGACGCAACGCGCTCGATGTACGCGGGCGACGGATTGCTGCTCGTGAATCGCTCGATCAGCTGCCGCGAGATGAACGGCGCCACGTTCGCATGGTTCGCGATCGCGCCGAGCCCGATGTCGAGATCCGGCTCGCAGCTGTTCGGTCCACCCGGCGCGACCGTGTTGTCGAGCAGATCCTTCTCGCTTTCGTCGTGGTAGATCTCGTAGCAGACCAGCGGTTCGTAGTCGGCCGGCGACCAGTTCGCGCCGACCGGGTTGCTGTTGAAACCGGTCGAGTAGCTCCATCCGGTGAAGACTTTCGCGTAGCTCACGACCATGCTCTGGTCGTACGTCGCGATCGGATCGCCGTGGCTGTCGAGCACCTCGGAGAAATCGAGATTGCGCAGCACGAGCCCGATCGAGAAGAGCTGCATCACCTCGCGCGCGTAGTTCTCGTCCGGCGAGGTGCCGAGCGCGTCGTCGCCTTTCTTGTTGCGCAGGTACGTCAGCATCTTCGCCATCGCCGGGCTCTTGGTGACGTCGTAGAGCAGCGTCGGGTACGTGCCGGCCTGCGCAGTGCCGCTGTCATCGAACCAGCCGAAGCTGTCGCGCGCGAGCACGTCGTTGTATTCGGCCAGCGCGATCGGGTCCTGGCCGAGATGGCTCAGCCCGTCCGATACGACCATGATCTGGCTCAGCGCCCACGCGGTGCGCTGGCGCAATTGATCCGGTGCGGTGATCGCGTTCGCGAACCACGCCTGCATGCGGTCGGACTGGCCCGGGTTCTGCACGCCGGCGTCGAGCGCTTCGACGTACGGCCGCTGCAGCGTCGTCGGCATCGAGAGCTGCTGCTCGAGCCATTCGCCGTAGCCGACCGCGCGAAGGTGCGCGATCGCGGCGGGCGTCGGGCCGAACGTCGCCATGGTCAGGAAGCGCGCGGCTTCGGCGTCGCTCGCCGGCGCGTCGGCGACGGTCTCGAAGCCGGCGCCGAAGATCTCGTCGTACGCGAGCGCCGGAAGCGGCGTCAGCAGCACGAGCACGAGAGCGACCGTGCGCCAGGCGCGGTAGGTCCGCCACAGGCTAAGTGCGCGCAGGACGCGAAAAATCCGCAGCGTCGCAGGTTTCATGGGCTCTCCTCCGATGGCGCGCGACGCCTCGTCCGGCCGCGCGAGCAGTCGCGGGCGAGGATGACGGTCCAGACACAACGCGAAGCGGAGATTTCGGTTGACACGATCGCGCGCAGCGATACGCGCGAATGTGCGCGGCTTCTCAAAGATCGCGCACGAAGTACCGGTCGCAGCTGTGATGGCCGGTCGCGCCCATCGCGCAACCGATCGCGCGAAAGCCATTGGCGACGTAGAGATGCTGCGCCGCGTCCATGCCGGTCAGCGTTTCGAGATAGCAGCGCCGGAAACCCGCTGCGCGCGCCGCATCCATGCAGCGCTGCATCACGGCGCGTCCGGCGCCGAGCCCGCGCAGCGCGGGCAGGAAATACATCTTGCGCAGCTCGCAGACATCGTCTTCGCCGCCTTCGAGCGGCGCGATGCCGGCGCCACCGAGCACCGTTCCGTCTTTCTCGATCACGAAGTACGCGGCGCGCGGACGCGAATAGGCCGCGCACATCGCGTCGACTTCGGCGTCGTGGATCGCGAAGCCCGGGCCGTCGGCGCCGAATTCCGGCATGACCGCGCGAATGATCGACGCGATCGTCGCGTCGTCGCGCGGCTCGATCGGCCGGATCG
>DAISJF010000404.1:0-2759 GCA_036821625.1 Rhodanobacteraceae bacterium | reverse complement strand
GGGCTCGCCGCGGATTTTCACGCCGCCAAAACCGTCGCGCCGGGACGATGCGGCCGCGGGGCCGTCTGAATGCGGAACTCCGGCCTGAGGCCGTTCCGCAGGCCGGCTGGTATAGTCCCTCGCCAGGGGATCGCGATGCTCATGCGGGATTTGCATGTCCAAGGCGTGGAACTGAAAGGCTTGTTCCTCGCCCAGCTGCCACAGCGCCTGGCACGGCTCGCGAGCCGCGGCGAGCGCCTGCACCGCGAAGGCTGGGACATCAACACGCTCCAGCTGCTCGCCGACGACGCGGCCGCGCTCGCGACGGCTTGTCGCGACCTCGAAGCCGGCGAGCTCGCCGATTGCCTCGAAGCGCTGTCGACGACGGTGCAGCCGCTGTTCGATCCGCCGCGCGTGCCGGACAGCGCGGTCGCCGCGCGCATCGCCGGTTTGCTGCGCGAGCTGCGCGAGAAGCGCCTCCCCGCCGCCGCGCAGACGACGGTCTCCCAGGCCGGCGTCGTCGTACCCGGACCCGTGCAGGATCAGGGTTTTCCGCTGCTGGTGATGCCGCCGCCCGAATACTGGCTGCGTTTCGCCGGCACGACGGCGCGCGCGCCGCTTCCGGAATCCGACGCGACGCCGGTCGTGAGCGAGGCACCGAAAGCGATGGCGCCCGCCGCACTCGGCGAAAACGCTCCGGCCGCGCCGGAGCTTGCAGCAAGCGTCGCTGCTCCCGCGCGCCACACGGCGCCGGTACACAAGACCGCATACCATCTCAGCCGCGCCGAGCCGCCGGCCGCGGACATCGATCATTATCTCGCGACGCAAGGCTACGAGCTCAACGCGTTCGACAACGCCGATGAGCTGAAGGAGCTCCTGGTCGCGCTGCCTCCGCACCTCGTTGTCGTCGACGCCGCGTTCGAGAATGCGCTCGACGAGATCGGCGCGCTGGTCAAGCGTGCGCGCCACGAAGTCAACGACCGTCTCTGGCTGGTCGCGCTGTCGGACGACAGCGACCTGCCCAATCGACTGCGCGCCGTGCGCGCGGGCTGCGACGCGTTCATCGCGATGCCGGCCAGCGCCGCGGACGTGATCGCGCGCATCGGCGAGCTGATCGAGACCGAGCGCACGAATCCGTTTCGGATCATGATCGTCGAGGACGACCGCTCGCAGACGCTGTTCGCCGAATCGATCCTGCGCAAGGCCGGCATGGAGACGCTCGCGATCAACGAAGGGCTGTCCGCGCTCGACGAGCTCGATCGCTTCCGTCCCGAGCTGATCCTGATGGACCTCTATATGCCCGACGTGGACGGCATGGAGCTGACCGCGCTGATCCGCGAGCGCGAGGCATTCATCTCGACGCCGATCGTGTTCCTCTCCGGCGAGCACGATGCGGACAAGCACTTCGAGGCGCTCAACGCCGGCGGCGACGATTTCCTGTCCAAGCCCATCCGGCCCAAGCACCTGATCTCGGCCGTGACGAACCGCGTGCGTCGCGCGCGCCAGATGTCCGCGCGGCAGGCCGCGCCCGCGCAGGCCGCCGCGCCCGCCGCCGACGGAACCGTCTCGCGCGACGCGCTGTTGCAGCGTCTGGCCGAATGCCTGGCGATGGAGGACGCGCACACGCGCGCCGGCGGGCTGCTCGTGTTCGAGATCGAGGAAGCGGCCGCGTTGCGCACGCGCCTCGGCGATGCGCGCTGCGATCGACTGCTCGCCGAGATCGGCAGTTTTCTCGCCGCGCACGCCGGCAACCGTGACCTCGTCGCGCGTGACGGCGCATCGGGATTCCTGCTGCTGAACTCGGATCGCGAAAACGCCGCGCTCGAAGGCTACGCGGCGAACATCCGCGACCGCCTCGCGCGCGAATCGTTCGCGGCAGCCGAAGGCGTCGCTCGGCTTCTTCTCGATGTCGGCGTTTGCCCGTTCCGCGACAGCGGCGGCGATGCGCTGTCGATGTTCAACGCGGCGAAAGCGGCGGTCGGCGCCGCCCGCGGCGAAGGCCGGCACGGCGTGTTCCTCGTGCGCGATTCGAGCACGACCAACGACGCCGAGCTCACGCGACAGATCCGTTTCGCGCTCGACGGCGCCGGCTTGCAGATCCTGTTCCAGCCGATCGTTTCGCTGCACGGCGAGGAGCACGAGCAGTTCCAGGCGCTGTTGCGCCTGCGCGGCGACGACGGTCGCCAGTACGTGGCGGCCGAGCTCGTGCCGGTCGCCGAACGCGCCGGACTCATCGCGGAAATCGATCGCTGGGTGTTCGCGCAGTGCATCGCGATGATCGTCGAGCGCTCGGCGAACGGCCGCGCGCCGCGCCTGTTCCTGAGCCAGTCGCTGGACAGCGTGCGCGACGCCGAACGCATCGAGTGGATGCAGGAGCTGCTCGAACGCCATCAGGTGCGCGGCGACAGCGTGTCGCTGGAAGTGACGGTCGCCAATGCCGCCGCCGCGGTCGACGACGTCGCGCGCTACGGTGCCGCGATCAAGCCGCTCGGCCTCACGCTGACGCTGTCCGGCTTCGAGGCGGGTGCGGCCGGCGCACGTCTGCTCGACGCGCTGCCGGTCGATTTCATCAAGCTCTCGCCGCGCTACGCGCGCGTGGAAGAGGATACGGTGCGCAAGGAGCTGCGCGATCTCGTCGTGCTTGCGCACGAGCGGAGCATGCAGGTGATCGCGCCGCGCGTCGAGGATGCGCGCGCCGCCGCCGCGCTCTGGAGCGCCGGCGTCGACTTCATCCAGGGCAACTTCGTGCAGCGCGCCGGGCACGATCTCGCGTTCGACTT
>DAISJF010000403.1:0-2768 GCA_036821625.1 Rhodanobacteraceae bacterium | reverse complement strand
CGATGGCGACCGGCAATATCGGCCGGCCCGGCGTCGGCGTGAACCCGCTGCGCGGTCAGAACAACGTGCAGGGCTCCTGCGACATGGGCTCGTTCCCGCACGAGTTCACCGCGTACCGCCACGTCTCCGACGACAAGGTGCGCGGCGCGTTCGAGAACGAATGGGGCGTCAAGCTCCAGAACGAGCCCGGCCTTCGCATCCCGAACATGTTCGAGGCCGCGCTCGACGGCGAGTTCAAGGCGCTCTACATCGAAGGCGAGGACATCGCGCAGTCCGATCCGAACACGCAGCACGTGACCGCCGCGCTGACCTCGATGGAATGCATCGTCGTGCAGGATCTCTTCCTCAACGAGACCGCGAAGTTCGCGCACGTGTTCCTGCCGGGCTCGACGTTCCTCGAGAAGGACGGCACGTTCACCAACGCCGAGCGCCGCGTCTCGCGTGTGCGCGAAGTCATGAAGCCTAAGAACGGCTACGCGGACTGGGAGATCACGCAGCTTTTGTCGAACGCGATCGGCTATCCGATGAACTACAAGCACGCGTCCGAAATCATGGACGAGATCGCGCGGCTGACGCCGACGTTCACGAACATGAGCTTCGACAAGATCGACGAGCTCGGCAGCGTGCAGTGGCCGTGCAACGACGAGCATCCGGACGGCACGCCGACCATGCATGTCGGCGAGTTCGTGCGCGGCAAAGGCCGGTTCCTGCTCACCGAATACGTGCCGACGACCGAGAAGGTCAACGCGAAGTATCCGTTGATCCTGACCACCGGCCGCATCCTGTCGCAGTACAACGTCGGCGCGCAGACGCGCCGCACCGAGAACGTGCGCTGGCATGCCGAGGATCGCCTCGAGATCCATCCCGACGATGCCGAGGACCGCGGCATCAGCGACGGCGACTGGGTAGGCATCGAGAGCCGCGCCGGCGAGACGGTGCTGCGCGCGCTGATCAGCGATCGCATGCAGCCCGGTGTCGTCTACACGACATTCCATTTCCCGTTCTCGGGCGCGAACGTGATCACGACAGAGAACTCGGACTGGGCCACGAACTGTCCGGAATACAAGGTAACCGCGGTGCAGGTGATGCGCGTGTCGCAGCCTTCGGACTGGCAGAAACGCTATCGCGCGTTCAGCGAACGGCAGAAGGAGCTGCTGGACCAGGTGCATGAGCAGGTCGCAACGCCAAACCCCTGAGCCGACCGCGGCAGCAGCGTCGGACGATTCGCACGCAGGTTTCGTGCGGCGTCCGATCCGGCGCTGGCGCGGCGGAAAGGTCGCGCAGCTGACCGATGCGATCGCCGAAGAAGTCCCGATCGCGCTGGTCTACAACGATCGGCCGCACGTCGTGATGATGGCGACGCCGCGTGATCTCGACGATTTTGCGCTCGGCTTTTCGCTGAGCGAAGCCGTGATCGGTTCGGCGGACGAGCTCGAATCGATCGACGTGCAGACGCTGCTCGAAGGCATCGAGGTGCGCATGCGAATTCCCGACGCGCGCGCCGAAGCGCTCGAATCGCGCCGTCGCAATCTCACCGGCCGCACGAGCTGCGGACTGTGCGGCGCGCAGGCGCTCGAGGACGCAGTGCGCCAGCCGCCCGTTGTCGGTGCGGGACCCGAGATCGATGCCGCGATCCTGCAGCGCACGCTTTCGCAGCTGCACGACCGCCAGCCGCTCAACGTCGCGACCGGCGCGACGCACGCGGCCGCGTGGGCGCGCGCCGACGGCGAAGTCGCGCTGCTGCGCGAGGACGTCGGCCGGCACAACGCGCTCGACAAGCTGATCGGTGCGATGGCGAAGACGCACGAGCGCGTCGACGAGGGTTTCCTCGTCGTGACCAGCCGCGCGAGCTACGAGATGGTGCAGAAATCCGCGACGGTCGGCATCGCGATTCTCGCCGCGATCTCGGCGCCGACCGCGCTCGCGATCCATCTCGCCGAGGAAACCGGCATGACGCTGATCGGGTTCGCGCGCCCCGAAGGCCATGTTGTCTACGCAAATCCCGATCGCATCCTGCGCGCGTCCGCGGAGAATCCGGCATGAACATCGAGCGCCTGATCGAGATGGCCAACGACATCGCGAATTTCTTCGCATCCGAGCCGGATCACGCGGTCGGCGTCGCCGGCGTCGCCGCGCACTTGAAG
This sequence comes from Rhodanobacteraceae bacterium, assembly GCA_036821625.1. Classification (GTDB taxonomy): domain Bacteria; phylum Pseudomonadota; class Gammaproteobacteria; order Xanthomonadales; family Rhodanobacteraceae; genus Dokdonella_A. The sequence continues at coordinate 624 of DAISJF010000403.1, read as the reverse complement.
CGCTACTGGGTTCCGCGCATGAGGACGCAGATCATCGAACACCTCGAAAGCGGCGGTCACGGTCTCAGCGATCTCGCGCGCGAAGGCGTGCAGGAGCTGGCGCGGATGCAGAAGGCTGCGGCCTGAGGCGGAAACAGGCCGCGCTTCTTCGTCGTCCTGCTTCATCATCCCGTTTCGTCACCTCCGTCTCGTCATCCCGTTCGTCACCTTCGTCTCGTCATCCCGTTTCGTCGCGTCCGTCTCATCATCCCGTTTCGTCACATCCGTCTCATCATCCCGTTTTCGTCACGTCCGTCTCGTCATCCCGGCGAAAGCCGGGATCCATTTTTCTCCTTGCCGAAAATCAAAATGGGTTCCGGCTTCCGCCGGAACGACGAGGACGGTTACGGCGCCAGCGCAAACGGGCAGATGTTGTTCCAGATCTCGCCGAGCTGCGCCACCGTGTATATGTGGCCGCCGGCGAACAGCGTGTAGAACAGGTCCTGATTCAACACCCAGCCGCCGGCTTCGAATCGCGCCGGGTCGTTGCCCGCCCCGTAGTAGAGATAAAGCGGGTCGAGATTGCCGATGTGGATGTCGACCGGAATCTTCGGCTCGGCGTTGCCGAGCAATTCGCTGCAGCTC
>DAISJF010000402.1:0-2772 GCA_036821625.1 Rhodanobacteraceae bacterium | reverse complement strand
CCGCTTCCCCGGCCTGAAGATCTGCGCCGCCCACGGCGGCGGCTACCTGCCGTCCTATGCGGACCGCCCCGACGCGGTCTGCGTCACCTTCCCGGACCGCTGCGCCGCCGTCTCGGACCGGGGCGGAGCCTCCGGCTCGCTCCTCGGCCTCCGCCTCCTTCTGATCGAATACCGAACAGCCCAACGCCGCGAAGGCTCCGGCCAGAGCGTCGCGACGGCGATGAGTGCGATCCATGCCGAGCTCGCCGCGAACGCATCGCAGATCTCGGCCACGCACGAGCGCCTGCACACACTGCTCGATGCGCTCGGGGTGGACGAGAAGTCGGCGACCGCCGATGCGGTCAAGCCCTGCAACGAATACGAACACTGGAACGGCATCGGCCTGCCGGTGCTGCTCGATGCGGCTTACCGGACCACCCTCGCCACGCAGGCGCTCGCCCACGCCGATTTCTCGCGCGCGCAGGTCATTGCGAAAGCGTACGGGCTGCAGCAGATGTATCTGGACGAACGCGGCAAGGTCATCGACGTCCTGATGCGCCTGCAGCCGATGCCGGTCGGATTCTGTCGCGGCGTCGTCGAAGAGCTGAGCGGCCTCAACGACTCGACCGAGGCCGCGTATCGCAAGGCCATCGACGCGACGCAGCCCTGACATGCCCGATCGTCGCCTCCGCGAACTGCTCGAAGCCTCGCTCGCCGAGCTGCCGGCCGGCCCGCTGCTGGTCGCGCACAGCGGCGGTCTCGATTCGACCGTGCTGCTGCATGCGCTGGCGAATTCGAGCGCGGCTCGCAAGCGCGGCCTGCGCGCCGTGCACATCGATCATCGCCTGCATGCCGAAAGCGCGATGTGGGCGCGGCACTGCCGCGATTTTGCCGGGCAGATGAGCGTGCCCATCGAGGTGCGCACGGTCGAGATCGCGCGCACGCCCGGCATGGGTCTCGAAGCGACGGCACGCCGCGCGCGTTACGGCGCGATCGAAGCGATGATCGGCGAAGGCGAGATCCTCGTGCTCGGCCATCACCGCGACGATCAGGCCGAGACGGTCCTGCTCAAGCTGCTGCGCGGCGCAGGCCCGGAAGGGCTCGGCGCAATGCGAGCGCTGCGCCGCTTCGGACAGGGCATGGCCTGGCGCCCGTTGCTCGCGCTGCCGCGCGCGACGTTGCGCGGTTACGCCGAACGCCAGAAGTTGACCTGGATCGAAGATCCGAGCAACGCCGACGTCTCGCTCGACCGCAATTTCCTGCGCGTCGAGATCCTGCCGCGCATTCTGCGGCGCTGGCCGGAAGCGGAGACCAGCATGGCGCAAAGCGCGAGCTGGGCTCGCGCGGCGGCCGATTTCATCGACGAGGAAGCCGAGCGCGCGCTCGCGCGCGTGCAGGGTCTCGATCCGCTCACGCTGCGTTTCCGCGAATGGCTGATGCTGCCCGATGCGCTGCGCGATCCCGTGCTGCGCCGCTGGCTGCGCAGCATAGGTCTGCCGGAACCGACCCAGTTCCAGGTCGCCGAGCTCGTGCGCCAGCTCGGCGAAGCCGCCGAGGATCGCCAGCCCTGCGTGCGCTGGCCCGGCGTCGAGGTTCGGCGCTATCGCGATCTCCTGCATGCGCTGCCGCCGCTGCAACTCCCGCCGCTCGACTGGAGCGCGGAATTCACCGGCGAGCCGCTCGCGTTGCCCGCCGACGTCGGCGTGCTGCGGCTGGTCGCAGTGAACGCCGGCGTGTCGTCGCCGCGGCTCGATCCGCCGGCGCTCGTGCGCTTTCGCCGTGGCGGCGAAAGCCTGCGGCTCGCGGGCGGCGCGCACACGCGCGAGCTGCGCGATCTGCTTCAGGAAGCCGGCGTTCCGCCCTGGCAGCGCAGCCGACTGCCGCTCGTGCTCGACGGCGACGGCGCGCTGCTCGCGGTGGCCGATCTGTGGACGAGCGAGGCAGGCGCCGAGCTCCTGACCCATGCGCAGGCGCGGCTCGACTGGTCCGCCTCGGCGCGACCCGCGGCCGATTGATCTTGCGCGAGCGCTGAGCTAGCGTGCGCGCCATGCCGCCGACCGCCGCAGACTCCGACACCTCCCGCATCGCGGATTTCGAGAAATCACTGGACGAGCTCGAACAGCTGGTTTCGCGCATGGAGCAGGGCGAGCTCAGCCTCGACGACTCGCTGAAGTCGTTCGAGCGCGGCATCGCGCTCTACCGCAATTGCCAGAATGCGCTCGAACAGGCCGAGCTGCGCGTCAAGCAGCTGCTCGATCCGTCCGCGCCCGACAGCGCCGTGCCGTTCGATCCCGACACGCCGTAGGTTTTAGCTGTTGCGAGATCCTTGATCGCCTTTTCGACCGGACCAGAGATGGGCGTGCGCGTTCGGACTTCGGATACTCCAGGAGCGGCCATCGCTGGCCGCGCTTTTCGAAAAGAACCGCAGGCTTCGTTGAGCGTTCTGGATGGATTCAACGGCCAGCGGCGCCCGGCGAAATAGCGTGAACGATCTGAGTCCTGATCTTCTTGCCCTTTCGGCGCGCGCCGACGACGTGCTCGCACGCGCGCTGCCGCCGGAAGATCAACCGCCCGCCGAGCTGCACCGCGCGATGCGCTACGCCGTGCTCGGCGGCGGCAAGCGCCTGCGACCGCTGCTCGTCTACGCAGCGGGCACCACGCTCGGCGCGCCGATCGAGCGTCTCGATGCGGCCGCAGCCGCGGTCGAGATCATCCATGCGTATTCGCTCGTGCATGACGATCTGCCTGCGATGGACGACCACAGCCTGCGGCGCGGCCGTCCGACGTGTCACG
>DAISJF010000401.1:0-2784 GCA_036821625.1 Rhodanobacteraceae bacterium | reverse complement strand
GAAACGATCGAGCCGCCTTCGAGCAGCGGCTTGATCGTTGCGTGATTCTTGAGCTGCTGGAACGCTTCGAACGGCGAAAGCGCAGGATCCGCGTAGTCGAGCCCGGTCACGAATCCGATCGCGACGCGGTCCTTGTCGAGGTGATAGAGAAAGCTGCCGCCGTACGTCGCGGGATCGAGCGGCCAGCCGATCGTGTGCACGACCTTGCCGGCCTCGGCGCGCCCCGCCGGCAGCTGCCAGAGCTCCTTGATGCCGATGCCATAGGTCTGCGGGTCGCAGTTCGCATCGAGTTTGTAGCGGCGAATCAGCTGCTTGGTCAGGTGGCCGCGGCAGCCTTCGGCGAGCACGGTCAGCGGCGCCTTGATGTCGATGCCCTGCGTGTAGCCGGGTTTGTGCGAGCCGTCCTTCGCGACGCCCATGTCGCCGATCCTTACACCGCACACGGCGCCGTCTTCGTCGAACAGCGGCTCGGCCGCGGCGAATCCCGGATAGATCTCGACACCGAGCGCTTCGGCCTGCGGTGCGAGCCACGCGCAGAGCGCCCCGAGCGAGACGATGAAATTGCCGCGGTTGTGCATCTGCGGAGGCGCTATCGGCGACTTCATCGCACGCACGCCGTCGCGCAGCCACCAGAATTCGTCGCTCGTCACCGGCACGCAGATCGGCGGCGGATTCCTGCCCCAGTCGGGCAGCAGCGCGTTCAAGGGTTCGGGTTCGATCACCGCGCCGGACAGGATCTGCGCGCCGATCGCAGACGCCTTCTCGATGACGCAGACGCGGATGTCGGGCTTGACCTGCTTGAGCCGGATCGCGAACGCAAGCCCGGCCGGACCCGCGCCGACGGTCACGACGTCGTATTCCATGATGTCGCGGTCGGTCATGAGTGCTCCGGTCGTCGGCGGTCACCGGGGATTTTCGCGGATTGGCAGTGCGGGCGCCAATTTGTGGCCAATGGCAGGGTCAGAGGTGAGCGGTGAGCGGTGAGCGGTGAGCGGAAAAAGCTGATGGGTACTGACACAGGCTTCCTCCGCTGCCCGCTCGCCGCTGCCGAGTCATCCGTCCTCGTGCGCAATATCGCTGCGCCGAAACTCGCTTCGATACGAAAACGTGCCGCCCGGGTGCACCGAGATCACCGCCAGCATCAGCCGGTCGCGCACGTCGAAATAGCGGCGCAGGCTGCGCAGCGCGGGCGAGCCTTCGGCGACCTCGACCTCGGCGGCGGCCTCGGCCGGCATCGCGATCGCGCTCAGCACCTGCTCGACATGGCCGACGCGCGCGAGGAACTGGTCTTCGAGCAGCGCGCGGATCGCGTCCTCCTGGCGCGCATGTCCGCTCGGGAGCCCGTGCCAGCTCGCGCGCCGGTACACGTAGACGCTCGCGATCGGCCGACGCGTGCGCCGGCCGATGCGCACGCCGTGCAGCAGGATGCATTCGGTGCCGAGTCGCGTCTGCAGCCAGCCCGCCAGCTCCTGGTTCGCGACCAGCCGATCGGTATAGCGCGCGTGGAAATCGCTCGACTCGTCGTATTGCAGCAGGTCGGCGATCGAATGCAGCGCCTGGTCGAAATGGCGATGCACGTCGGCGTTGCGCACCACGCTGCCGGCGCCGCGCCGGCGCACGATCAAACCGAGCTCCTGCAGAAGGCGCAGCGCATCGCGCACCGTGTGCCGACTGACATTGAAGCGCGTCTTGAGCTCGGACTCGCTCGACAGGAATCGGCCAACCGGGTGTTCGCCGCGCCGGATCTCGTCGCGCAGTGCATCTGCGATCTGCTGATAGCGCGGCTTGCGGTTGCGCGGAACGCGCGTGTCGCGCGCCGCGTGCGCGGAGACGTCATTCGCATGGGTCATAATCGGTGCCCGCCTCCGGGGATCGGCATGACGGAAAAAATAACAGACGGCGTCGCCGACGAGACACTGCTCGGTGCGACCGCGTTCCAGCAGCTGTGCTGGCTCGCGGCCGGCCGCGTCGACAGCGTCGCTCTGACGGCCGCCCATCGTGCCGCGATCGGGCGCGAGAATCCGCGCCTCAACGCCTACGTCGATCTCGACGACGGCGCGTTCGCGGCCGCCGCCGCGAGCGCCGAGCGGCGGCGCGAAGGCCGCGTCATCGGCCGGCTCGACGGGCTGCCGGTCGCGATCAAGGACAACCTCGACGTGGCCGGCATGGCCACGCGCGCGGGACTGCCCGGCCGGCGCCGGATCGCGAGCCAGGATGCGGTCGCGGTTGCGCGCCTGCGCGCCGCCGGCGCGATCGTGCTCGGCAAGACGCAGCTCGACGAAGCCGCGCTCGGCACGACGACGGCGAACCTGCACACCGGCCCGACACAGAATCCGTTTCGCCTCGGCTACACCGCGGGCGGCTCGTCCGGCGGTTCGGCGGCCGCGGTCGCGGCCGGTCTCGCCGCGTTCGCGCTCGGCTCCGACACGCTGGGCTCGGTCCGGATTCCGGCCAGTCATTGCGGCATCTACGGGCTCAAGCCGACGCTCGGCGAGATTTCGACGAGCGGCATGGTGCGCGGCGCGCGGCGCCTGGACTGCGTCGGCATCCTCGCGCGCTCGGTGCCCGACATCGCCATCGTGCTGCAGGTGCTCGGCGCGTTCGATCCGGCCGATCCGCGCTCGCGCCGCCGGCGCGTGCCGCTGGCCGTGCCGGACTGGGAGCCGGGACGCCTGCGCGCCGGATTTGTGCCGGACCTCGGCGCGATCGGCGCATCGACTGCCGTGTGCGATCTGTTCGAGCGTGCCGTCTCGATGCTCGGCCGCGAGATCGGCGAGCGCCGCG
>DAISJF010000400.1:0-2795 GCA_036821625.1 Rhodanobacteraceae bacterium | reverse complement strand
GGGTTTCTTGTTTTGAAGGGCGGTAGCTGGAAGCCGGAAGACGGTAGCCGGGAGCCGGTAGCCGGTAGCCGGTAACCGGTAGCCGGAAAACCAAAACGCGCAAGCACGCGAGATGCCGCTTTCCGGCTACCGGCTACCGGCTACCGGCTCCCGGCTAACGCCTCCCGCCCCCTCCCTCACGGCACATCTTCCAACGTGACACGCGCGTTGACCAGCCCCACGCCGTCCGCGCGATCGGCCGAGAAGTCCGTCGTTTCGATGCCGTAGTCGCGCGTCAGGTTTTCGATCCAGCCGATCAGTGCGTCGAAGCGAGCGAATTCGAAGCTGACGCGCACGCTCGATGCGCCGACCGGCTCGACGCGTCGCAACGCGCCTTCGAGGCCGCCGGCGCGCGCCGTCGCATCGGCCAGCGCGAGCAGCGAGCGCCCCTGCCGATCCGCGCGCGAATGCGTGCCTGCGGCGCGCAATCGCTCGACCTCGGCGGCCGCGACGCGTACGTACGCGAGATCGCGACGCTGTGCATCGACCGCTTCTCGCAACTCGGCGCGCTTGACCGCCAGCGGATGCCAGATGATCGCCCAGCCGAGCATCAATGCGACGATGATCGCGCCGATCGCCAGCGTTTGCTGTTCGCGCAGCGCCAGCGCGTTCCACCACGCGCGCATCAATGCGTTCCTCCGGCGCCGTCGGTGCCGATCCGGATGCGGCCGTCGATGCCGTTGTCGCCCGGATTCGCGGCCGTGACCGCGACCTTGAGTCCCGGCACGGCGGCGAGCCGTTCGCGCACCGAGTCGAGCGTCGCGACGTCCGGCGCGCGCAGTCCGAGCTCGAGTGCGCCGTTGCGGAATTCGATGCCGCGCGTCTGGATTCGCGTCGTGCTGCCGAGCACCGGCGCGATGGCGGAGAGCACGTGCAGGAATCCGCTGCTTTCAGTGCCGCCGCGCAGCCGTTCGACGCGGTTTCGCACGAGATCGGCGGGCGAATATCGCGCGAGCTCCGCATCGTCGACGTCGGGAAACGCCTTGCGCACGGCATCGTCCGCGAGCGTTTGCATCTGCGCCGACGCGCGCGAAAGCTGCAGGACTTCGAAGGCGAGATTGCCCACCGCAAGCACGAGCACGGCAGCCGCCAGCGCCGCCGCGATCCGCCACAACCGCGCGCCGCGCTTCGCGCGATGTTGCGGCGCGAATTCGCCGTGCAGGAGATTCAGCGGCGGCTTGCCGATGCCGCTCGCAAGGAACGCCAGCGCGTCGCGCGGACGCTCCGGACGGTTCGCGCTGCGCGGCGCGGCCGCATCGCGGAAATCATGCACATCGAGCGGACGCGCAGGCTCGGCGCCGTTCGCGCGTTCGAGCCATGCGCCGAGATCCGACGCGGCGCAGACGAACGCGGACCACGGCGCGAAGCGCACGACGGCGCGATCGTTCTCGATCAAGACGCTCGCCCGATCCGGCGCAGCCGGCAGCGCGAGCGATTCGGGCAACAGCACGTCGGGACGGATGCCGGCCGCAGCGAGGCGGTCGAGCCAGGCGCGCAATCTCGCCTTGGCGACGACCGCGACGCCGACCGTTTCGCCGACCCGCTCCGCCGCGGCGAAGTGCAGCTCCTCGACGGGCGCGAGCAGCTGATCCTCGATCGCGAACGGGACTGCCTTGAGGAGCTGCGAGCGGTTGCGCGTCGCGATCCGCGCCTCGGTCAGCAGCACGTCCTCGGCGGGCACCAGCACGACGATCTCCGTCGCTTCCGCGAGCGCGGGCGTCGTCGGCAGGCCGTGCACCGTTCCCTCGAGCACGCGCCCATCGGCAGCCTGACGCAGCCAGGCCGGATCGCCGATGGAACGGAGGCGCAGCAGCAGACGATCGGGCATGGAGAGCTCGCCGGAGAACGCGTGGATTGTAGTCGAGAACACGCCCTCGTCCGCCGCGTGGCGGTCGGATCACGGCCGGGCATCGGCGCCCTGCACCGATGTGCCGGGAGCATCGAGCGCGGCGTCGCTGCCGCGGCTCCGCTCGATGACGCGGATGGCGCCCTGAGAGCGCTCGATCAGGCTGTAGAACGTGAACGGCACGCCGCCGAGCCCGACATCGCTGCGCGCGAGGAAATAATTGCTGGTCGTGCCGAGGAGGTTGAGCGGGATGTCGATCGCGATGTTCTGCTGCCGCCACGTGGGCAGATCGCTCGAAGTCCAATGCGCCTGGCCGTTCTGCCACAGGCTCTGCGCCTGCGCCTCGGTGATGCTCGCGCCGAGCGTCTGCAGGACCGGTACGCTGGCCGTGTTGACGTTGAGGCGCGTGCCGGGCGGCAGCGCGCACACGAACGGGGCGAGACGTGCGTAGACGTCGCTGGTGACGCCCTGCACGAGCCGAAGCTCGGAGACGTGCGCGAAGCGCCGCTGCGCGCTGCGGTACGGCACCGGCTGCGCGAGATAGTACGCGTCGGTGACGTCGGAGCTCTGGCCCTGGCTGCCCAGCCACGCCTGCACGGCCGCGGCAATGCCGGGATCGACGCCACGCAACTGAAGCAGTCGCTGGAACATCGTCAGCGAGCTCGATGCTGAAGCCGGATCGACGAGATTGTTGAGATTGAGGCAGCCGTTGAGATCGTGCATCGACGCCGTGATCAGGCCGCCGGGAACTTTCTGGGGCGGCAGGCCCGAAGCCCAGATGTCCGCGTTCGTGTCGCTGCCCGGATCGTCGGCGAGATCCTTGAGCAGCACGCGCGCGGCATAGGCTTCGAGCCCGGCGGCATACGCCTCCGCCTGCTCGCTGCGCAGCGCGTTGCGCGTGCGCGCGAGC
>DAISJF010000399.1:0-2801 GCA_036821625.1 Rhodanobacteraceae bacterium | reverse complement strand
TGCTGCACCATCCGCAGCGAAAGACGCGCGAGCGACGCGTCGCCGCGCGTCGGGCTCAGCACGATCGCCGCCGCGAACGGCAGCGTGCTGGGCGCGACTTCGGCGAGCGGTCCGCGCGCGGCGATGTCGTACGCGCTCAGCAGTACCGGCGCGCGGTCGGCTTCGACTTCGATGGCCGCCTCGAGCAGACCCGCGGCGAAGCTTCCCTGCGCGGCGCTGATCGCGGTCGCGCCGGCGTGGCATTGCGTCGCGACGGTCCAGTAGCCGGCTGCGGCGTTGTGCACGGAGTTGTGGAAGCGCGTCGGCGAAAGCTCGCGCGGATCGGCCGCCAGCGTCGCGCACATTGCGTCGGTGATGGCGAGATCGCCGTGGGTCGAGGTGAAGACACAGGCGAGCGTGGACGGATCACATCCCGCCATCGCACAGGCTTGGCCGGCCGCTTCGCTCGCGATCAGCACCGACTCCGGCGCGCGGCGCCGCTCGGTCGGCGCCAGCAGGCTCGGCGACGGACGCGTGTTCGCTTCGAATACGATCGCCTCGTCGCTTTCGAGCACGCGCCTGAGCGACGCCCAGTCCGGCACGCCGGGAGCCCAGAAGCCGATGCCGTCGACATACACCTCGAGCGCGTCCATGCCTTCAGTGTCGCGCGCCGGACGCGAAAGCGAGCGTGCAGTTGCTGCCGCCGAATCCGAACGAGTTGCTGAGCGCGACGCGGATCGTGCGCGGCTCGTGCGAGAGCGCGAGCTGCTCGGCGCAGGTCGGCTCGGCGTCGCGGCTGTTGAGCGTCGCCGGCACCACGCCGTGTTTCATCGCGAGCAGCGTCAAGATGGATTCGAGGATGCCGGCCGCGCCGAGCGCATGGCCGGTGAAGCCTTTCGTCGCGCTCGCGCGCAGCGTCGGCGGGAAAATATCGGCAACGAGCGCGGCTTCGACTTCGTCGTTCTTCGGCGTCGCGGTGCCGTGCAGATTCATGTAATCGACGTCGGCAGGTTCGAGCCCGGCGCGCGCGAGCGCATCGGCGATCGCGAGACGTGCGCCGAGCCCTTCCGGATGCGGCGTCGACATGTGATGCGCATCCGACGATTCGCCGTAGCCGATCAGGCGCGGTGCGCGCGCATGGCCGTCGCGCTCGACCAGCGCGAAGCCGGCCGCTTCGCCGATCGAGATCCCGTTGCGCGCGGGATCGAAAGGACGACACGGCTCGGAAGAAACCAGCTCGAGCGCGTTGAAGCCGAACAGCACGCTGTCGCACAGTGTGTCCACGCCGGCGAGAATGGCCGCATCGACGACGCCGACGCGGATCATGCGCTCGGCCTTGGCGAAGATCTTCGCGCTCGACGAGCACGCGGTCGCGACCGTGAGGCACGGACCGCGCGTGCGCAGCAGCGCCTGCAGGAAAAGTCCCGGCGAGTGCGGCGTATGCACGGGCGGGCGCCGCAGCCGAACGGGCAGGCGACCGTCTTCGAGCGTCCGATAGCCTTCCTCGGTTGCGCCGATGCTCGCGGTCGAGGTGCCGATCACGAGCGCGACGCGGTCCACGCCGTAGCGATCGATCGCGTCGCACGCGGCATCGAGAAATCCGTCCGCGGCGAGGCCTCGCCAGGCCAGCCGGTTGTTGCGGCACTCGTGATCCGTGAATCCCGGCGGCAACGGCCGCTCCTCAAGACCCTCGACACGGCCGATCGCACAGGCGAGCGGCGTCTGCGTGAAGTCGTTCGGCGTGAGTCCGCCCTGATCGGTCAGCATGGCCACGGTATGCGCAGCGCAGCCGTGGCCGAGCGCAGACGTGGCGGTGTAGGCGGTGATGGCGAGGGGGGCGATGCGAGTCGGCACGCGTCGTCGGATCCGGCGAGGCGGCCTGAGTATGACACACACGTTTCAAGCGCATGGAGAGCGCAGAATGTCGACCCGCCCGCATTCGCCGCGATCGCCCCGCTTTCGGCAACGCGCTGATTCGGGATTGCGTATGCCTCGTTCGCTCGAAACCGGGCCGCCTGCCCGTGGCGAGTCGCAGTCGCCGTGCCGGGTGCGGCGACTCGTGCTGATACCATTTCGGCGCCGCGATCCCGCGTCCGACCCAGCGCTGCGTGAACGAACACACCCACCCGAATGCCGTCGACGAGGTGCGTACATTCCTGCGCGACCTGCAGGACCGTCTCTGCGCGCGGTTGCAGAGCACGGACGGCGCCGCGCGGTTCGTCGAAGATGCATGGCGGCGCGCCGAAGGCGGCGGCGGTCGCTCGCGGATCCTCAAGGATGGCGCGGTGTTCGAGCAGGCCGGCGTCGGTTTTTCGGAAGTATCCGGCGCGAAGCTGCCGGCATCCGCCAGTGCGCAGCGTCCCGCGATCGCAGGACGCGCCTGGACCGCGCTCGGCGTTTCGCTGGTCCTGCATCCACGCAATCCGTACGTGCCGACGACGCACATGAACGTGCGCTACTTCGAGGCGCGCGCGGAAGGCGCCGCGACGGTCTGGTGGTTCGGCGGCGGCTTCGACCTGACGCCGTACTATCCGTTCGACGAGGACGTCGTGCACTGGCATACGGTCGCGCGCGATCTCTGCGCGCCGTTCGGCACGGACGTGTATGCGCGTTACAAGCGCTGGTGCGACGAATATTTCTATCTCAGGCACCGCGACGAGACGCGCGGCGTCGGCGGACTCTTCTATGACGATCTCGACGAAGGCGGCTTCGAGCGCTGCTTCGCGCTGACCAGGGCCGTCGGCAACGGATTTCTCGAAGCCTATCTGCCGATCGTCGAACGACGCAGAGCGACCGCCCACGGCGATCGCGAACGCGAGTTC
>DAISJF010000398.1:0-2821 GCA_036821625.1 Rhodanobacteraceae bacterium | reverse complement strand
TATCCTCGCGATGCTCGACCTCGCCGCGCGCCGCGGCGTCGCGCGGCTCGCCGTGCACGCATTCCTCGACGGCCGCGACACGCCGCCGCGGAGCGCGCGTCCATCGCTGGAAAAGATCGCGGCGAAATGCGCGTCGATGCCCGGCGCTGCCGTCGCGACCGTGAGCGGCCGCTACTACGCCATGGACCGCGACAAGCGCTGGGACCGCGTCAAGCTCGCCTACGATGCGATCGCGAATGCCGAATCGCCGTTCCGTGCGGGCAGCGCCGTCGCCGCGCTAGATCTTGCGTATGCGCGCGGCGAGAACGACGAGTTCGTCAAGCCGACCGTCGTCGGCAGCGGCGCCCGCATCATCGATGGCGATGCCGTCGTGTTCATGAATTTCCGTGCCGACCGCGCGCGCGAGCTCACGCACGCGTTCGTCGACACGGATTTTCCGGGATTCGTGCGCGAGCGCGCGATCCGGCTCTCGGCGTTCGTCTCGCTGACCGACTACGAGAAGGGCCTCGCCGTCACCGCGATCGCCTATCCGGCGCAGTCGATGCAGAACTCGCTCGGCGAATATCTTTCCTCGCTCGGCCTCACGCAGCTGCGCATCGCGGAGACCGAAAAATACGCGCACGTGACGTTCTTCTTCTCGGGCGGCCGCGAAGCGCCGTTCGCGAACGAGGAACGCATTCTCGTGCCGAGCCCGCACGTCGCGACGTACGATCTCAAACCCGAGATGAGCTGCCCCGAAGTCACCGATCGGCTCGTCGAAGCGATCGCATCGAAAAAGTTCGATTTCATCGTCTGCAACATCGCCAACGCGGACATGGTCGGCCACACCGGCATCGAAGCCGCTGCGATCAAGGCTGTCGAGGCCATCGATGTCGCGCTCGGCCGGCTCACGCACGCGATCCTCGCGGCGGGCGGCGAGATGCTGATCAGCGCCGATCACGGCAATCTCGAGCAGATGATCGACGAAAACGGCGTGCCGCACACGCAGCACACGGTCGGCCCGGTGCCGCTCGTCTACGTCGGACGCAACGCGAAACTGCATCATGGCGCGCTGCGCGATCTCGCGCCGACCGTGCTCGCGCTGATGGATCTGCCCAAACCCGCCGAAATGACCGGCCACAGCCTGGTCGAGTTCGCGGCTTGATCATTCGTTCGCTGCTCCTGGCGCTCGTGCTGCTGACCGCGGCGCAAGTCGTTGCTGCCGCGGAAGCGGATCCGCAGCAGGCGGCGCAGGAGCGCGAAGCGCGCAGGAAGCTCGATGCAGTCCGCGCCGAGATCAAAGCGCTCGCCGAGCAGCAGCGCGCCACCGAGGACCAGCGCAGCGACGCCGCGCGCGCGTTGCGCGCGAAGGAAACCGAGGTGGCCGGCGTCGCCCGCGACGTGCACGCGCTCGACGAGAAGATCGAGACGCAGCAGTCGCAGCTCGACGCGCTGGACCGGCAGCGGGCGAAGCTCGAGAGCGTGCTGAAGACGCAACGGGACGCGCTCGCCGCACTGCTGCGCTCGGCCTATGCGCTCGGGCGCAACGAGGAGCTCAAGCTGCTGCTGCAGCAGAACGACGTCGCCGCCATCGCGCGCGTGCTCGCGTACAACCGGTATTTCCAGCGCGCGCGCATCGGTCGCATCGATCAACTCAGTGCAGATCTCGAGCAGCTCGCGACGGTGCAGGAATCGATCCGCGCCAAGACGGCCGAGCTCGCGTCGACGCGCGACGCGCGCGCGGCCGAGGCCGCGCGTCTTGAAAGCGAGCGCGGCGAGCGCGAAGCGCTCGTCGAGACGCTCGACGCAAAGCTCCAGGAGCAGGGCGCGCGCGCCGCGGCGCTCGGCAAGGACGAAAAATCGCTGGGTTCGCTGCTCGACAAACTGCGCGATGTCTTCGCCGATATTCCCAAACAGCTCGCCGGCGCCGAGCCGTTCGCGTCGATGCACGGACGCCTCGCATGGCCCGTCGACGGCAAGATCGTCCGCGGCTTCGGCGCCGCCGACGAATCGGGACGGCGCTCGAGCGGGCTGCTGCTCGCCGCGAAAACCGGAACGTCCGTGCGCGCCGTCTCGCACGGCCGTGTCGCGTTCGCCGACTGGCTGCGCGGCTACGGGCTCATGATCATCGTCGATCACGGCGACGGTTACTTGAGCCTCTACGGCTGCAACGAAACGCTGCTGAAGGACGTCGGCGACTGGGTCAACCCCGGTGAAGTCATCGCGACCAGCGGCGCGAGCGGCGGCCAGAAGACGCCGGGGCTCTATTTCGAGTTGCGGGCGAAAGGGCAGGCGGTGGATCCGCGAGGCTGGCTGCGCGGACACGCGGGCCAGGGGTGATGATTGGGCCGCGGTTCTCGCGCTGTTTCCGCTCACCGTTTGGCGCGGACCGCTCACATTTTTTGAACCCCGCAGCGTCCAATCTGTCGCAGTAACAGGCGCTTGAACCGGTTCGCAACAGCGTTCCCGCGCTGGCTTTACACTGTGTGCTCCTCCGAGGTCCCCAAAATGCTTCCGCGCCGCCTGCTTACGCTGTTCCTCGTCGCCTTCTCCGCGCAGGCGCTTGCCGACCCGCCGCAGATTCCGATTCCTCCGGTCGATGCCGCGGCCCAAGCCGACGGCGCGGCCGCCAAGAAACCCGCGACGGCCAAGGACAACGTCGACTTGCAGGACATCCGTTCGTTCGCGGCGGTCTACAGTCTCGTCAAGCAGGCCTACGTCGAGAACGTCGACGATCACCAGTTGATGCAGGCCGCGATCCGCGGGCTGCTCGCCGGGCTCGATCCGCACAGCGAGTACCTAGACCGCAAGCAGATCGACGACCTGACCGAAGACACGACCG
>DAISJF010000397.1:0-2827 GCA_036821625.1 Rhodanobacteraceae bacterium | reverse complement strand
TCGAGGAAGAACAGCGGCTCGGCGCCCTGCACGAGCACGTCGTTGACGCACATCGCGACAAGGTCGATGCCGATCGTATCGTGGCGCCCGAGCTCCTGTGCCAGCTTCAGCTTCGTGCCGACGCCGTCGGTGCCGGAGACGAGCACCGGATCGCGATAGCGGCCGGCGAGCTCGAACAGCGCGCCGAAACCGCCGAGCCCGGCCATGACCTCGGGACGGAAAGTGCGCTCGACCAGCGGCTTGATGCGCTCGACGACCTCGTTGCCCGCGTCGATATCGACGCCGGCGGCACGATAGCTCAAGGCTTCCTTGTCGGCGGTCATGGTGCGCGCGATGGCGGGTTTGCGGGGCGCGAATGATAACAGGGCGCAAGAGTGAATCAGGGGACGTGCAGCGAGACGACCCCTGCGCGACGGCGCCCGCGCGGGCTTCTGCGCGTGCGGCATGGATCGCGCACAGTGCGTCTCTCGCTTTCGCAACAGCGATTCGGCAGACTGCGCCTTACCCACGTAACGGAATGCAAACGTGCGCGCGCGCTTTCCCGAAGCCGATTCCTGCCGTCCGCGTCGCGGCTTCGCCCCGGCCATCGCGCCGCTCCTCGTCGCGCTGTCGCTGCTCGTTTCGGCACCTTCCGCCCTGTTCGCCGCGCCGCCGACCTACACCGGCGAGGCGCCGGTCGACACGCAGTCCGACGAGGAACGCGCCGAAGCGCTCAAGATCGCGTTCGCCAATGTCATCATCCAGCAGACGGGCGATTCCGGCGCGTTGTCGCGGCCGGACGTCGCGGCCGCGGTCGCCAGGGCAGACCGCTACATGCTGCAGTTCCACTACAAGCAGAACCCGGGCGCGGCGGACGGCGCCGGTCCGCGCCTGACGCTCGTGGCGGAGTTCGACAGCGCAGCGGTCGACGAGATGCTGCAGCGCCTGGGCCTTAGTACACCCGCGACGGCGGGCACGGCGCCGATCGAAGCGACGCCGACCGATGTGACCGTCTGGATCGGCGGCATTCGCTCCGCGGAAGACTACGCGCGCGTGATCGCCTATCTCGGCAAGAGCAACCTCGTGCGCGGCACGAAACCGATGCAGGCGCGCGGCGACGGCATGCTGGTGCGGCTTTCGCTGGCGACGGACCTGAAGCATTTCCTCGACGCCGTGGGCATGGAGCGCACGCTGAGCGTGATCAATGCGGCGCCGCCGGTCGATGGCGTCGACGCGACGCTTGCTCTCCCCTGAGGACACGACGCCGATGTTGCGCAATCTGCCGAACCTGATCACGGCGCTGCGCATACTGCTGGTCGTGCCGCTGTGCTGGCTGATCGACACGGCGCGCTACGACGGTGCGCTCGTCGTCGCGGCGATCGCCGGGCTCAGCGATGCGGTCGATGGTTTTCTCGCCAAGCGCTACGGCTGGCAGTCGTGGCTCGGCGGCATCCTCGATCCGATCGCGGACAAGCTCTTGCTGATGGCCGCGTTCCTGTGGCTCGCGTTCGCGGGCGACGTGCCGGCGTGGCTCGCCGCGCTCGTGATCGGCCGCGATCTCGTGATCGTCAGCGGCGCGACCGCCTACTATTGGCTGATCGGGCGCTTCGATGCAGCGCCCACGCTGCTGTCGAAACTGACCACGGTGGTGCAGATCGTGTTCGTGCTCGGCGAGCTGCTCCGGCTGTCGGACCTCGTCGAGATGCCGGACGCGGCGCGCCAGGCGGCGATCCTGGTGACGGCGCTGCTGACCGCGGCGAGCGGCGCGCACTATGTCGTGGTCTGGGGCGCGCTTGCCTGGCGCAAGGCACGGGCGCGCGATCGGAGGCAGGCGTGAGCGAACATCCGCTCGACATCCGCTGGCAATGGCTGATTCTGGTCGGCCTCGTCGGCCTCGTCATCTATCTGCTCGCGCCTGTGCTGATGCCGTTCGTCGTCGCCGCGCTGTTCGCCTATCTCGGCGATCCGCTGGTCGACCGGCTCGAGCGACGGATGAACCGTTCGCTCGCGGTGACGCTCGTGTTCGTGGTCATGGTCGTCGTCTTCGTGCTGATCCTGCTGGTGCTCGTGCCGTTCGTCGAGCGCCAGATCGGCAATTTCCTCGCCCAGTTGCCGAGCTGGATCGAGTGGTTCCAGACCCGCGCAGCGCCGTGGCTCGAAGCGCATCTCGGAATTTCGACCGACGCGCTCGACACGCAGCGCCTGATCGGCGTGCTGCAGGCGAACTGGAAGGAAGCGGGCGGCATCGCCACCACCGTGCTGGCGCGCGTTTCGAAGTCCGGCCTCACAATCGTCGGCTGGGTGCTCAACATCGTGATGGTTCCCGTCGTCGCGTTCTATCTGCTGCGCGACTGGGACATCCTGGTCGAGCGCATCCACGCGCTGGTGCCGCGCTCGATCGAGCCGGTCGTGGTGCGCCTTGCGCGCGAATCCGACGACGTGCTCGGCGCATTCCTGCGCGGGCAGCTCAGCGTCATGGTCGCGCTCGGCATTCTCTACGGCGTCGGTCTCTGGCTGGTCGGCATCAGCGTCGGTCCGCTGATCGGCATGATCGCGGGCCTGATCAGCTTCGTGCCGTACCTGGGTGCGATCACCGGCGTCGTCATGGCCGTGATCGCGGCGCTCGTGCAGTACCAGGACTGGGCGCACGTAGCGCTCGTTCTGATCGTGTTCGCGATCGGCCAGACGCTCGAAGGCTACGTGCTCGTGCCGCGCCTCGTCGGCGAGAAGATCGGGCTGCATCCGGTCGCGGTGATCTTCGCGGTGCTGGCGGGCGGCGAGCTGTTCGGTTTTCTCGGTGTCCTGCTTGCGTTGCCGGTCGCTTCGGTCGTCATGGTGCTGCTGCGCT
>DAISJF010000396.1:0-2841 GCA_036821625.1 Rhodanobacteraceae bacterium | reverse complement strand
GTCGTCGACGGCGAGCCGATGTCGGGCGCCCTCTTCGACCTCTGCCTCTTCGCGTTCCACAACGCGCGGCCGCTCGCGACGCGCGATCGCGGCCCCTATTTCTATCTACCGAAAATGCAGGGCCACCAGGAAGCCGCGCTCTGGAACGATGTGCTGAACCACATCGAGGCGGTGCTGAAGCTGCCGCCGGGCTCGATGAAAGTCACGGTGCTGATCGAGACGCTGCCCGCGGCCTTCGAGATGGACGAGATCCTGTGGGCGCTCCGCACGCGCATCACGGGCCTCAACTGCGGGCGCTGGGACTACATCTTCTCGTACATCAAGACGCTGCGCGCGCACCGCGACCGCGTGCTGCCCGAGCGCGGCCAGGTCCTGATGACGGTGCCGTTCCTCAAGATGTATTCCGAGCTCCTGATCCGCACGTGCCATCGCCGCGGCGCGTTCGCGATGGGCGGCATGGCGGCGCAGATTCCGATCAACAACGATCCGGCCGCGAACGAGGCCGCGATGGCGAAAGTGCGCGCCGACAAGTTGCGTGAAGTCACTGCGGGCCACGACGGCACGTGGGTCGCGCATCCCGCGCTCGTCGCGATCGCGCGCGACGTGTTCGACCGGCACATGCCGGCGCCGAACCAGCTCGACAGGATTCGGCCCGACATCGTCGCATCGCGCGACACGCTGCTCGCGCCTGCGGAAGGCACGATCACGCGCGCGGGGTTCGAGGCGAACATCGAGGTGTGCCTGCGCTATCTCGCGGCGTGGCTCGACGGCCTCGGCTGCGTCCCGATCCACCACTTGATGGAAGACGCCGCGACCGCCGAGATTTCGCGCACGCAGCTCTGGCAGTGGCTGCACGCCGGCAAGCTCCGCTTCGACGGCACCGCGACGCCGATCGATTTCGCGCTGTTCGACGCGACGCTCGCGACCGTGCGCCAGCGCCTCGCCGCAACGCCGATGCCGGGCCAGTCGCGCGTCGCGCGCGCGGCCGAATTGCTCGGCGCGCTGACGCACGCCGACACGCTCGCCGATTTCCTCACGCTCGCCGCGTATCCGGATCTGCCCTGATCCCAATCGCATTCCATCCAATGAGACTCCGATGAAGAACTCGCTGCCGACCGTCGATCAGATCAAGCTGGACTGGACCAACAATCCGCGCTGGAACGGCGTGAAGCGCAACTACACGGCCGAAGACGTCGTGCGCCTGCGCGGCACCGTGCACGTCGAGCACTCGCTCGCGCGCATCGGCGCTGAAAAGCTCTGGGGCTATTTGCAGCGCGAGCCGTTCGTCAACGCGCTCGGCGCGCTGACCGGCAACCAGGCGATGCAGCAGGTCAAGGCGGGCCTGAAGGCGATCTATCTCTCGGGCTGGCAGGTCGCGGCCGACGCGAACGTCGCCGGCGAGATGTATCCGGATCAGTCGCTGTATCCGGCGAACTCGGTGCCGCTCGTCGTGAAGCGGATCAACAACGCGCTGCTGCGCGCAGACCAGCTCAATCACGCCGAGGGCAACGACGGCGTCGACTATCTGCAGCCGATCCTCGCGGACGCCGAAGCCGGCTTTGGCGGCGTGCTGAACGCGTTCGAGCTGATGAAATCGATGATCGAAGCCGGCGCGGCCGGCGTGCATTTCGAGGATCAGCTCGCCTCGGTCAAGAAGTGCGGCCACATGGGCGGCAAGGTGCTGGTGCCGACGCGCGAGGCGGTCGACAAGCTCAACGCCGCGCGGCTCGCGGCCGACATCTCGGGCGTGCCGACGATCCTCGTCGCACGCACCGATGCCGAGGCGGCCGATCTCCTCACCAGCGACGTCGACGAGAACGACAAGCCGTTCTGCACCGGCGAGCGCACCGTCGAAGGATTCTTCAAGACGCGGAAGGGCCTCGACCAGGCCGTCAGCCGCGGCCTCGCCTATGCGCCGTACGCGGATCTCGTCTGGTGCGAAACGGGCAAGCCGGACCTCGAGTTCGCGCGCAGGTTCGCCGAGGGCATCCACGCGAAGTTTCCCGGCAAGCTGCTCGCCTACAACTGCTCGCCGTCGTTCAACTGGAAGAAGAATCTCGACGACGCCACGATCGCGAAATTCCAGCGCGAGATCGCGAGCTACGGCTACAAGTTCCAGTTCATCACGCTCGCGGGGTTCCACGCGCTGAACTATTCGATGTTCGATCTCGCGTACCACTACGCACGAGGCCAGATGAGCGCGTTCGTCGAGCTGCAGGAAAAGGAGTTCGCCGCCGCCGATCGCGGCTTCACGGCGGTCAAGCACCAGCGCGAGGTGGGTACCGGCTATTTCGACGCGGTGACGCAGGCGATCCAGCAGGGCCAGTCGTCGACGACCGCGCTCGCGGGCTCGACCGAAGAGGCCCAGTTCCAGACGAAGAAACCGCCGCACGCGAGCGCCGCGTAGGCTTTCACTTCTCCCGCTTGCGGGAGAAGTCGGCGCGCAGTGCCGGATGAGGGAGTCTCGACACGAAATCACACGCTTCCCTCACCCGCGCCTTCGGCGCGGCCTCTCCCGCAAGCGGGAGAGGCGAACACCATCGATTGGCCGGTCGCGCAAGAAATGCGCTGGCCGGCATCGAAACGGGGTTGGGAGGAGTGAGCCCGGGCTGGGGTGACGGGGGGTTTCCGGGCCTTTGCGTTCCGATGCCGGCGCTGCGCAGGACGCCGGAATGGGTTCGGCGTCCTGTCACAAGGACGGTGCTTCAGGGGGATTCGTCGCACTATCCACGTAGACGTTCGTAGATTAGTCGCGTTCGTCTCTCGCCTGCATCGCCTCGTCGCGCGCAAAGCACGCTTTGTGGAAAAGCGAGCCGCGCACGGCGGCGGTGCCGCGACGAG
>DAISJF010000395.1:0-2854 GCA_036821625.1 Rhodanobacteraceae bacterium | reverse complement strand
CGTTCGAGTTCGAGACCACGAAGATCTCGCTGAGCGCCATCGCCACGCGCTGGCGGAGCTGATCGGTCGGTGCGTTGTTCGGAAAGCCCATGCGACTCGGATCCGGGGTACCGACCGAATTGGTCGTCCAGATCTCAAGGCGCGTGTCGTCGCTCAGATACTCGTCCGGAAAGTTGACCAGCACCCAGTCGAGATACTGTGTCTCGGTCGACGCGGAAGCCGCGAATTGTTCGCTGAGCCAGGTGCTGTAGCCGATCGAGCGCAGATGCGCGATGTCGTCGGACGTCGGCCCGAACGTCGCCTGCGCGAGGAAACGCGCGGCGTCCGCGTCGGTGGCGGGCCCGTTGGCGACGCCATCGAAGCTGTCGTGCAGCATGCTGTCCGGCCAGTGGCTCAGGCCCTGTGCGCCGGCGCCGAACGACGCCAGCAGCAACGCGGCCAGGAGCCCGCCCGGAATGGGCCGCGCCGAGATGCCGAAGACCATGATCGACCTCCCCCGCGGACGTCGTGTCCGCGCCGTGCGGGGCCGACTCTAGCGCGACCCGAGTCACCGCGGCATGACGTATGCCGCATTCGCGACCGGCTATTTCGACATTTTCTTCGCGAGCCGGCCCCCGCGCGTACTCTTGCGCCGTTCGGATCTCGCCGGCGGGGGTGCCCAGAGGACCGCATCGAGGTTGCGCTCCCAGCCGTGCCGCGCGAGATCGACTCGGCCGCCGACGACCAGCACTCCCTCACCCGCGAGTCGGCGCACCTGCTCGCGGAACGTGCGGCTGCCGGCCGGAAACGCGAGACGACCGTCGGAACGAAGCACGCGATGCCACGGCAGCCGTGCCGAGTCGGAAGACTCGCGCAGGATTCTCCCGACCAGGCGCGCGCGTCGCGGCCGACCCGCGCGCTCGGCGATTTCGCCATAACTGGCAACGCATCCGCGCGGAATCGAGCGGATCACGCGCAGGATGCCGGCGTGATCCTCTGCCGGCGCTGCGTCGGGCTTGGGACGACCTGACTTCATCGGCCGCGCACGCTAGCATAGGCCGCCGTCCCGACCGAGAGCCATCGTGCAGAGCTTCGAACAGATCCGCTCGCATACGGGCAGCCGTCACGCACTGCGGACGAACGACCCGTATCTGATCAGCTTCGATCTGACGCTCGACAGCGGGCGTCACCAGGGCATGTATCTGGCGGAGATGGAAGACGAGGACGGCAGCAAGTACCTGCGCATCTCGACGCCGATCGGACCGTTCGCCGGCCTCGACGCCACGCGCTGCCTGCGCTTCAACTGGGAGCAGCGCACGGGCTATCTCGCGATCAGCGATCTCGACGGTTCGCCGTTTCTGCACCTCTGCGAGAACCGGCCTTACGGGCTGCTGTCGGAGGAAGAGCTCGACCGCGTCGTCGTCGAGCTCGGCACGCTCGGTGACCGGATGGAGCAGGCGATCAGCGCCGGCGGCGATACGTTCTGAGTCACGAACCTGAGGTCCGCGCAGGAAATCTGCAACCTTAGATTCCGCCCACTGCCCGCAGCGCGACGACGAGCACCCACGCCAGCGCCCCCGCGACCGGCAGCGTCAGGATCCACGCCCAGACCATGCGCTCGACGACGGTCCACTGGATCGCGTTCGGACGCTTCGCGGCGCCGACGCCCATGATCGCCGCCGAGATGTTGTGCGTGGTCGAAACCGGAATGCCGAATTGCGAGGCGGTGATGATGACGGCGGCCGAAGTCGTCTCCGCCGCGAAGCCGTTGATCGGATGCAGCTTGACCATCTTGTGGCCGAGCGTGCGAATGATGCGCCAGCCGCCGGCCGCCGTGCCGGCTGCCATCACGATCGCGCACGTGATCTTGATCCAGGTCGCGATCTCGAACTGCTTGCTCGCGTCCTGCGTGATGCGCAGGAACGAAAGCCATGCCGGCAGATGATCGAGCGATCCCGCCGAGGTCGCGGTCGCGAGCGCCAGCGCGATGATGCCCATCGTCTTCTGCGCGTCGTTGGTGCCGTGCGAGAGTCCCATCGCGCTGGCGGAAAGGAGCTGCGCCTTGCCGAAGAATCCGTTGACGAAGCGCGGTCTGCCGAGCTTTTGTATGGCGCCAGCGCGCGAACCAAGAAACGCGATGAACGCGATCAACAATCCCATCAGCAGATAACCGATCGCGAATCCGAGCAGCGGCGAGGTGACCATCGGCACCACGACTTTCGGCAAGAGGCCCTTGCCTTCCCACCAGTGCACGCCGCCCTGCCACCAGATCAGCGCGGACCAGTTGTCGCTCGCCGCGGCCAGCGCCGCGCCGCAGAGACCGCCGACCAGCGCGTGCGACGAGCTCGACGGCAAGCCCCACCACCACGTGATGAGATCCCAGATCGTCGCGCCGAGCAGCGCGCAGATCAGCACCTGCGGCGTCACGTCGACAACGCCCGAATCGATCAGGCCCGAAGAAATCGTCTTCGCGACCGCGGTGCCCCAGAGCGCGCCCAGAAGATTCGTTGCCGCGGCAAGCAGCACGGCCTGGCCCGGGCTCAGGACTTTCGTCGCGACGACGGTCGCAATCGAGTTTGCGGTGTCGTGAAAGCCGTTGATGTACTCGAACACGAGCGCGACGGCAACGACGAGCAGGATGAGCGACAGGCTCATGAGGCGCTCCTGCGGAGCACGGGAATAGGGAACAGGGAATAGGGAATGGAAACAGGCAAGAGCAGCGTCGCAACCGAGCGTTTCCTCACCACCACACTCCTCTATCTTTTGCTATTCCCATTCCCCATTCCCCATTCCTATTCCCTATTCCCTATTCCCACCCCCGGCCCATCACGAATTCTTCAACACGATCTGAAAAATCACGTTGCCCGCGTCGCGG
>DAISJF010000394.1:0-2884 GCA_036821625.1 Rhodanobacteraceae bacterium | reverse complement strand
TTCGCGCGCGCGCTCGGCGTCGATCTCAACCAGGTCACCGGCAGCGAGCGAAAGGGCCGCATCAGCAAGGAAGACGTGCAGAAGTTCGTCAAGGGCGCGCTGGCGGCGGGTGCGCAACCGCGCGCGGCCGGTGTTGCGGGCGGCGGGCTCAATCTCCTGCCCTGGCCGCAGATCGATTTCTCGAAGTTCGGCGAGATCGAGACCAAGCCGCTTTCGAAGATCAAGAAGATCTCGGGCGCGAACCTCGCGCGCAACTGGGCGATGATTCCGCACGTCACGCAGCACGACGATGCCGACATCACCGATCTTGAAGCGCTGCGCATCGAGATCAACAAGGAAAACGAAAAGGCCGGCATCAAGGTCACGATGCTGGCGTTCCTGATCAAGGCGAGCGTCGCGGCGCTGAAGAAATACCCCGACTTCAACGCGTCGCTCGACGCGTCCGGCGAGAACCTGACGCTCAAGAAGTATTTCCACATCGGCTTCGCCGCCGATACGCCGAACGGCCTCGTCGTTCCGGTGCTGCGCGATGCGGACCGCAAGGGCGTGCTCGACATCGCCGTCGAGACCGCCGCCCTCGCCAAGAAAGCGCGCGACGGCAAGCTCGGTCCGGCCGAGATGTCCGGCGGCTGCTTCTCGATCTCCTCGCTCGGCGGCATCGGCGGCACCGCGTTCACGCCGATCGTCAACGCACCTGAGGTCGCGATCCTCGGTGTGTCGAAGTCGCAGATGAAGCCGGTATGGAGCGGCAGCACGTTCCTGCCGCGGCTGATCCTGCCGCTGTCGCTGTCGTACGACCACCGCGTCATCGACGGCGCGTCGGCGGCGCGTTTCACCGCGTATATGGCGCAGGCGCTCGCGGACATGCGCCGCGTGCTGCTGTGAGCACATGAGCGCCGACTTCGACGACATCGAGATCGTGGACCTCGACGTCGCGAAGACGACGTGGTCCCGCGTGCACTCCTCGATGCGCACGGTCTATCTCAAGCTGAGCCGCGAGCCCGACGCCGCGTGGACGCGCCACTTCCTCGAAGAACGCGGCAAGCGCATGAACCCGAAACGGCACGGCCTCTGGATCGAGGACAGCTACATCGTGATCGACTGCTTCGTCGACGAAGTCGAGTCGCATCACCTGCCGGACGTGCGCCAGTCGGTCGCCTACGCGAACCGCAAATGCCAAGAGCAGGTCAACCGGCGTCGCGAGCAGGCCGAAGAGGCGCGCGAGGAAACACGCGCCGAGCAGCAGGCTCTCGATGCCCTGCGCGCGCGCATTCGCGCGGCGGCGCCGAAGACCGACACGACTGCACCGCCTGAGGCGACGACTGCAGACCGGACGGGCGCCGGCGCGACCGACGCCGAGACCGAGCCCGCTTTTGCGAAGAAACGAGACGACTGGCAAGCGCGCTTCCGCGCCGCGCTCGCTTTCAGGAAGAAGGAACCCACCCGTGGCAACGATTGAAGTCAAGGTTCCGGACATCGGCAATTACACCGACGTGCCGGTCATCGAAGTGCTCGTCAAGCCCGGCGATGCGGTCGCGAAGGATCAGGGTCTGGTCACGCTCGAATCGGACAAGGCGACGATGGAGGTGCCTTCGAGCGTCGCCGGCGTCGTCAAGGAAGTGCGCGTCAAGCTCAACGATACGGTGTCGGAGGGCCATGTCGTTGCGGTGATCGAAGGGAGCGAAGCCGATGGGGCTTCAAAACCCGCAGCGCAAGCGAGCTCTTCGCCTCGTCCGCTCGCGGGAGAGGCCAATGCGCAGAGCGCGTCGGGTGAGGGAAAACGCGAGACGGCGTCGCCAGTGCCGCCCTCACCCTAGTCCTCTCCCGCCAGCGGGAGAGGGGGTGTGGCGGCGAGTCCGGCGCCGATTGCGAAAGGTGCGCCGGAAACCGGTCGCAAGGCCGACATCGAATGCCAGGTCGTCGTGCTCGGCTCGGGTCCGGGCGGCTACACCGCGGCGTTCCGCGCCGCGGATCTCGGGCAGAACACGGTCCTGATCGAACGCTATTCCGCGCTCGGCGGCGTCTGCCTCAATGTCGGCTGCATTCCGTCGAAAGCGCTGCTGCACGCCGCGCGCGTGATCGACGAAGCCGCGCACGCGGGCGACTACGGCATCGCATTCGGCGCGCCGAAGATCGATCTCGACAAGCTGCGCGCGTTCAAGGACAAGGTCGTCGCGCAGATGAATTCCGGTCTCGCCGGCATGTCGAAGCAGCGCAAGGTCACCGTCGTGACCGGCACCGGCCGGTTCGTTTCGCCGCACGAGATCGAAGTCGAGACCAAGGACGGCAGGAAGCTCGTGCGCTTCGAGAACGCGATCATCGCGGCCGGGTCGCAGGCGGTGAAGCTGCCGGGCTTTCCGTGGGACGACAAGCGCATGATGGATTCGACCGATGCGCTCGAGCTCGCCGACATCCCGAAGAAACTGCTCGTCGTCGGCGGCGGCATCATCGGCCTGGAGATGGCGTGCGTGTTCGACGCGCTCGGCAGCGCGGTCACGGTCGTCGAGCTTCTCGATCAGCTGATGCCGGGCGCCGATCCGGATCTCGTGCGGCCGCTGCAGCAGCGCTTGTCGAAGCGCTACGCGGGCATCCATCTCAAGGTCAAGGTCGCGAAAGTCGAAGCCGTGAAGGAAGGTCTGAAGGCGACGTTCGAGGGCGAGAAAGCGCCCGAGCCGCAAGTCTACGATCGCGTGCTCGTCGCGGTCGGCCGCTCCGCGAACGGCAACAAGATCGGCGCCGACAAGGCGGGCGTCACCGTCACGGAGCGCGGCTTCATCCCGGTCGACAGAGAGATGCGCACGAACGTGCCGCACATCTTCGCGATCGGCGATCTCGTCGGCCAGCCGATGCTCGCGCACAAGGCGACGCACGAGGGCAAGGTCGC
>DAISJF010000393.1:0-2904 GCA_036821625.1 Rhodanobacteraceae bacterium | reverse complement strand
GGCTCCAGGCCGAGCCGGCCGCGTTCAACGCTTGCGTTTCGATACGGAAGGCGGAACGGCGATAGCGAGCATCTGCTCCGCGTGCGCCAGCGTCTCGCGCGTGATCTCGACGCCACCGAGCATCCGCGCGATTTCATCGCGCCGCGCGCCGCCTTCGACGTTCTCGATGCGCATCTGCGTCGCATCCTTGCTGCTCGACTTGACGACGCGCAGGTGGTGATGTCCGAGCGCCGCGACCTGCGGCAGATGCGTCACGCAGAAGACCTGGCTCCTCGCGCCGAGATCGCGCAGCTTGCGGCCGACGACCTCGGCGACGGCGCCGCCGATGCCCGCGTCGACCTCGTCGAACACCATCGTGCCGACGGGATCGAGACCGAGCGCGGCGACTTCGAGCGCGAGGCTGATGCGCGAAAGCTCGCCGCCCGATGCGACTTTGCGCAGCGGCCGCGGCGGCGTGCCCGGATTCGCCGCGACGAGGAATTCGCAGCGCTCGGCGCCGTTCGGGTCCGGAACGGTGTCCGGCTGCGCGGTGAGCTCGACTTCGAACGCGCCGCGCATCCCGAGCTCGGCCATCAGCGCGGTGACGGCGGCGCCGAGCTTGCGCGCGGAAGCCTTGCGCTTCGCGGTGAGGCTTCGTGCTGCGGTTTCGTAGCCTTCGCGCAGGCGTTTCTGTTCGACGCGCAGGTTCTCGATCGTGGCGCCGGCGCCGCGGAGCGTTTCGAGCTCGTCGCGCAGCGCGCCCGCTGTCGCGCGCAACTCGCTCATCGGTACGCGGTGCTTTCGCGCGAGCTCGTGGAGCTTGCCGAGCTGCGCTTCGACTTCGGCAAGTCGGTCGGGGTCGAGATCGAGCGAGCTCTGATACCGCGAAAGCGTGTCGCTCGCCTCGTCGAGCTGGATCTGCGCCGCGTCGAGCAGATCGACGATCGACGCCATGCGCGGGTCCAGCGCCGCGAGCCGCAGCGCTTCGGCGTGAGCGCGCGCAGCGAGGCCCGCGAGCGCGAATTCGCTGTCGCCGTCGAGACGTTCGACGAGTCCGCTGCAGCCTTGCAGCAGCTGGCCGGCGTTGGCGAGGCGGCGGTGCTGGTCTTCGAGCGCGGCAAGTTCCTCGGCCGACAGCGCGTGGCGATCGAGCTCGTCGAGCTGATGGGTCAGCCAGTCGATGCGCTCGACGTGGTCGCCTCCGCGCGAGAGCTCCGCGATCCGCGCGCCGGTTTCGCGCCAGGCTTTGGCGAGGCGTGCCACTTCGGCGCGGTCTTGCTGATCGCCGCCGAACGCATCGAGCAGCGCCAGCTGCTGGATCGGTTCGAGCAGCGCCTGATGCTCATGCTGGCCGTGGATCTCGATCAGGCCGGAAGCGAGCGTTTTCAGTTGCGTCAACGTGACCGGGCGGCCGTTGATCCACGCCCGCGAAGTGCCTTCGCCGCGGATCACGCGCCGCAGCTGGCAGGCGCCGTCCTCGTCGAGCTCCTCGTTGCGGAGCCACTCGCGAAGATCCGCGCGGTTCGCGATATCGAAGGTCGCCGAGAGCTCGGCGCGTTCGCAACCGTGTCGGACCTGGCTCGCGTCCGAGCGGCCGCCGGCGAGCAGGAGGAGAGCGTCGACCAGAAGCGACTTGCCCGCGCCGGTTTCGCCAGTCACGACCGTCATGCCCGCGCCGAAGGCGATCTCCGCTTCGGCGACGATCGCGAAATCCTTGACGGTGAGGGTTTCCAGCATGGAATCGGCGGTCCGGAACGCGCGCGAACGCTAGCATGGGGGCGGCGAGGCGGCCAAGGTGACGGCCGGCGCGATCGCGTGGGAGGAGTCGCTCGGCATGAGTACGAGAATGGCGCGGAACGCGGTCTGCGTTCATGAGGCGGAACAGTGAAGACAGTAGCCGGTAGCCGGTAGCGGGTAGCCGGAAAGCGGCGCCTGCTCTCCGGCTAACGGCTACCGGCTCCCGGCTACCGTCTTTACCCCTCCGCGACGACACCCCGCCCATCATATTGATTGCTTCAACCCCGCTTGCTAGCGTCGGCGGCGACCGCATCTTGTGATCACATGAAGGTACGAGTTTCCCAGCATCCGCTCGACGCGCGCGCGCGCCAGCTCCTGCGCGCGCTGATCGCGCGCTATATCACCGAAGGGCAGCCGGTCGGCTCGCGCACGCTGGCCCGGGCTTCGGGTCTCGACGTCAGCCCGGCGACGATCCGCAACATCATGTCCGACCTCGAGGAATTCGGCCTGGTCGCCGCGCCGCACACATCGGCGGGTCGCGTGCCGACCTCGCAGGGCTATCGC
Organism: Rhodanobacteraceae bacterium; assembly: GCA_036821625.1. Classification (GTDB taxonomy): domain Bacteria; phylum Pseudomonadota; class Gammaproteobacteria; order Xanthomonadales; family Rhodanobacteraceae; genus Dokdonella_A. Next base: position 624 of record DAISJF010000393.1, on the reverse strand, counting down.
GTGTTCGTCGACAGCCTGCTCGAAGTGCGGCCGCTCGACGAGCCGGCGGTCGACAAGCTGCGTCGCGAGCTCCCGACCGAGGCGGCGACTCCGGATCTGCTGAGCAGCGCGACTTCGCTGCTTTCCGAGATGACGCATTTCGTCGGCGTCGTCAGCGTGCCGCGGCGCGAGGAGTTTCCGTTCCGTCACATCGATTTCGTGTCGCTCGACGGCAGCCGCGTGCTCGTGATCCTCGTGTTCACGGACGGGCAGGTACAGAACCGTGTGATCGCGACGCAGCGCCCGTACGCGCCGAACGAGCTCGAGCAGATCGCCAATTATCTCAACGCGCATTTCGGCGGCATGCGCATCGACGAGATTCGCGCTCGCCTTTTGCACGAGATGCAGGACGAGGGCGCTCGCCTGAACCGGCTCCTGTCCGCGGCCGTCGAAGTCGCCCAGCAGGCATTCCAGGGAAGCGCCGGCAGCGACATGCTGGTCGCCGGACAGACCAACCTGATGGGCAAGCAGGAAACCACGGACGTCGACCGGCTGCGCGAGCTGTTCGAGGCCTTCCAGCGAAAGCGCGATCTGCTGCAGATCCTGGAGCGCTGCGCGCGCGCCGAGGGCGTGCGGCTTTTCATC
>DAISJF010000392.1:0-2908 GCA_036821625.1 Rhodanobacteraceae bacterium | reverse complement strand
AGCTCGCGCAATGACGCGCCGGCGCTTCGTCGCCGGCGTGTCTCGAACCAAACGGAACCTCAGTCGACCGCCGGCAACCGGATCTCGGCGACGGTATCGAGCGGCTTCTCCGCGAACTTGCGCGTCTCCGCGCGCGGATCGGGCAGCACCACGGGACTATCCGGGTTGAGCAGCGCGTGCTCGAGCAGGTATTTGCGCGTCTGCTCGATCCAGGCCGGCAGCGTCTCGGTGCGCCAGTGCTCCATCGCGTCCAGCCATTCGTGACAGGAGCGCAGGTACGCCGACGAGGACGACCAGTCGACCTCCGGCATCGGCGGAGGAGGAATTCGCGGAGACGCAGCCATGCACACACGATACACCGGAGCGCGCGCGGCCAAAAGGCGGCGCTCCCGAGTACCCGCGCCGTACGTCACCGGAACGCGGCCGGCCGTCCGACCGTCTTTACGGAAGTGCTGAGGCGGGCTGCGACCGAGGGCAATCGCAGCCCGCCTGCAGCGACGCGGAGCCGGGGGGAGCCTGCCGCGCCAAGTGGATCCGGATGGGGAAGGACCGGACCCTCTACACCGATCGCCGCGATCCCGAACGCGTCGCGGGGCGAATCTCGTGACAACGGCCGGGTTCGCTCCGGCAACGATCGCCACGTGATTCGTCGTCCGGTTCTCGAACGAAAACCGGACTCTCGATCGCAGGCTCATCGTCGCGAGCGGGCGCCGGCGCGACAATCAGCACTTCCACCCAGCGCGATCCGCGCGCGCTACCCACCGCTTTCGCCGCGCGCTGTCGGATCGCGTGGGTGCGCCGGACACGGATCCGGTCGTCGCGCCGCTGTCGAGAGGAATGGCTGGGTGGTTCCACCCAGACTCTTCCGGTGTGTCCGCCCAGCGTGGCCGTTCGCGCTATCCCGGCTATCGACTCGCACATACGGCTGCATTAGTGTGGCTGCTCAAGACGTTGCGGCACCGGTTTCGCGCGGGCGCGCGAAACCCGCTGCGGCGGGCGCATAGTGATGGACGCGGCGGCGCGTCGAGCGAGGTAGGGTGAGCGATCCCAAACGCCGGCGGATGATCCCGACCTTCGCGGTCGCGGGCCTCCTGTTGCTGGCCTCCGCCACCGCGAGCGCGGGCAGCGTCGTCGTCACGATCATCAACGGCAATACCGCCCGTGCCGATATCACGCTCTCGGACGCGAACGGAACCTACACCGCCGAGTTCGAGCTCGAGTTCGAAACAGAGAATCTCCAGAACCTGACCGTCGAGTGCATCGGCATCACTGCCGACACGCTCGATGCCGCCGAGATCGCCGATATCGAGAGCCGTCTGCCGCATCCCGCGACCCAGATCGTCGACGCGGCGTTTCCGGTGCGCGTGACCGTCGAGCCGCCGCCCGCATGCGGTCTCGCGTTCCAGGACCAGTACGAAGTCACGCTCGAGACCGACGATCTCGTCTACGCGCCGTTCTCGCCGTACCGGCTGGTCAAGGCGCAGCTCGGCAAACCGTTCCAGTACGTGACCGGCAGCGTGACATCGGGCAGCGTGCGCGCGCGCGGACGCGCCGGCGGCTTCTCCGAGTTCGTGATGATCAAGGACACCGCGCCGCAATACGCGAACGACTGCGAGACCGAGTACGGCAGTCTCGCCGCGCAGCTCGCGGCCGCGACGATGAGTCCGGCGGCGCGGCGCACGCTCGAAACCGATCTCGCGGTCAGCCACGCCGCCTACGAAGTCGGCGACTACGCTGCCGCGATCGCGCTGCTCGCGAATTTCGACGCGCACTGCGCCGAATTCGGCGGCGAGGGGCTGCCGAACCGCTGGCGCTCGGCGCGCGATCTCGACAATACCGAAGGCGAGCTCGTCGGCGGTACGAGCTCGCTCGACTTCATGATGGGCCGCCTCAACGGCTCGCCCTGATGCCGTGCCCGCCAAGCTCGCCATTCACGTACCGACCCAGGCGGTGACGATTCGGGTCCTGGCCGACGGCGCCGACCTGATCCTCGGGCGCGCGCCGGAAAGCGATTGCGTGCTCGCGCATGACTCGGTTTCGCGCAAGCACGCGCGCATCCGCAACGCGTCCGACGGCTCGTGGACCCTCGAGGACCTCGGCTCGAAGAACGGCGTGCGCGTCGACGGCCAGCGCGTGGCCCACGCCGCGCTCGCCGCGAATCAGTGGTTCGCGATCGGCGACGTGTTCTGCGAGTTCGAGCGCGTCGGCGAGGACGCCGTCGAGCACATCCATCGGCGCGCGGCGCACCGGCGCCAGTCCTCGCAGCTCTGGATCGATCGAATCTCCAGCACGACGGACGACGTCGACGGCCTCGTCGATACCTTGCTGCGCGGCATCGTCGACATCGCGGAATGCCGCCGCGGATTCCTTCTCGTCATGGACGCCGCGGGCACACTGCGTGTTCGTGCCTGCCACGCGATGGATGCGTCGGATCTTTCCGGCGCGGCTTTTTCGGGAAGCCGCAGCGCCGTCGATCGCTCCATCCGCGAGCGCCGCGCGGTCTACCTCTCCGACCGGCGCGATCACGAGTGGCTGCACGACAAGGCCAGCGTGATCGCGCACGGCATCCGCGCGCTGGCCAGCCTGCCTCTCATGCAGGAGGACCGGCTGCTCGGCGTCGCCTACGCCGACACCGACAACGAGGCCAAGATATTCTCCGAGCTCGACGCCGATCTGCTCGAAGCATTCGCCGAGCGCGCGTCCGCGGCACTGGCGGCGATCGAGATCGACAGCACGCTGTCGCGGATGGAGTCCGCGTTTGCGGGCACGCCGAGCCCCGCCGCGCGTGCCGGCCGCGACGCACCCGCGTGGGATGCCGGCGTGACTCCGCGCGGCGCACGCGGAGGATCGCGCGCATGACCGCGGGACGCACGTTCGCACCGCCCTCGGGACCCGGCGCCACCGTGAC
>DAISJF010000391.1:0-2911 GCA_036821625.1 Rhodanobacteraceae bacterium | reverse complement strand
CAAGCATCGAGCGCTCGGCCAGCGAGAACTCGCTGCGACGGATCAGCGTCGCGCCGACGCCGGCTTCCTGGATCGCGACGAGCTCGAGCCGCGCGCCGACGCCGAGCGTGTACTGGGCGACGACGTTGCCGAGCTGCGGCGCCGCGGCAGCACCGTTGCCGACATGATGTTCGATGAGCCGCAGCGAAGCTCCGGCGCCAACCTCGATCAGAGCACGCGCATGCCAGGCGATGTCGCGTTCGGCGGCGGCACCGACGAACACGACGTGGACCGGTCGCACTACCTGCGTGTCGGCAGCGACGCGCAGGACCGGACCGTCCGCCGCGAGCACCGTGTTGAGCTGCGCGAACGCGCCCGCGACGTCGCGAGACTCGCGCGCGAGTGCCGCACGCCACGGTTCGAGCTCGGAGGCGTTTGCCGAGCCCAGCGTCCCGAGCGAAAGTCCGGCTTCGGGCTCCATGCGGGAAAGATCGACGCGGAAAACGCCGTTGACGAAGACGAGGCGCGGACCGTCGATGCGCGGCAGATGAAACGTCGCCGCGTCGATCATGCGCGCCGATGCGGCGGCATCGCCAACTCCAGGCGTACGCAGTTCCAGCGCGCGCAGGCTCGTGTATTTCCATGCCTCCGCACGCGGCCCAGGCAGGCCGCGGCGAGCCAGCGATTCTGCGGCCGCGCCGCGCAACGCGGCGAGCCACGAGGGCTGCGTCCGCTGCGAAACCTGCGCCAGCGCGTCGCGATCGAGCAGCGATTCGAGCAGCGCGCTCATGTCAGGCCGCTCCGGCCAGCTTGCGCTCGGCGATCCACGCGTAACCGTGCTCTTCGAGCTTGTGCGCGAGCGTCCTGTCGCCGCTCTCGACGATGCGTCCGTCGGCGAGCACGTGGACGAAATCCGGAATCACGTAGTCGAGCAACCGCTGGTAATGCGTGATCACGACGAATGCGCGATCCGGCGCGCGCAGCGCGTTGACGCCGTCGGCGACCATCTTGAGCGCGTCGATATCGAGGCCGGAATCGGTTTCGTCGAGAACCGCGAGCCGCGGCTCGAGCAGCGCCATCTGGAAAATCTCGTTGCGTTTCTTCTCGCCGCCGGAGAATCCCTCGTTGACCGCGCGGTGCAGAAGCTCGTCCTTGAGATGCAGCACCGCGAGCTTCTCGCGCACGCGCTTCAGGAACTGCATCGAATCGAGCTCGGGCTCGCCGCGATGCCTGCGCTGCGCGTTCAGCGCCGCGCGCAGGAAATACGTGTTGTTGACGCCCGGAATCTCGACCGGATACTGGAACGCGAGGAACAGTCCGGCCGCGGCGCGCTGCTCGGGCTCGAGCGCGAGCAGATTGCGTCCTTCGTATTCGATCGAGCCCTGCGTGACTTCGTAGCCGTCGCGCCCGGCCAGCACGTTGCCGAGCGTCGACTTGCCGGCGCCGTTCGGCCCCATGATCGCGTGCACTTCGCCCGCGCTCACCGCGAGCGAGACGCCCTTGAGGATTTCCCTGCCCGCGACGCGGACGTGGAGATTTTCGATTTTCAGCATCGAAGACATCGCGTCCTTTCCTACTCCGGACTCTTCGCCGGGCGCGCCATGCGGTATCGCGTGTCGTCGAGCGGCACGTGATCGACCAGCTGCCTGGCGGTTTTCACTTCGCAGGAACGGAATGCCGGATCGGCACGCGCAGCGCGCGCCATGTCGCAATCGAGCTCGATCGCCGAGAACTGATCGGTCACCGGATCGATCGGCCAGAGCTTCTGCGCCGCCAGGACGTTGCCGGTTTCGAGCCAATAGGTCCGCAGCGCGGCGCCCGCATGGTGATCATCACCCGGATGACGATCATCGGACTTCGAGCGCGCCGGATGCAGCGGACCCGACGCCGGAATGAAGAAATGTCCGCTGGCATCGGCGTAGCCGCACGTGCGTATCTCGCTGTCGCTCTCGCGCAGGCAGACGTTCGAGGCGACCGGCTGCTTGCCGCTGGTCAGCATGCCGTGGATTTCCGGCAGGTACTTGTGCGTATCCGTCTCCGCCGCCGAAACGGCCGTTCCAGCGAACGCCAGCAGGACCAACAAGGCGCGTCCGTTCATCCGATGGCTCCCTCCAGCGAAACCTCGAGCAGTTTCTTGGCCTCGACCGCGAATTCCATCGGCAGTTCCTTGAACACCTGCTTGCAGAAGCCGTCGACGATCATCGACACCGCGTCCTCCTCGCCGATGCCGCGCGTGCGGCAGTAGAACAGCTGATCCTCGGAGATCTTCGACGTGGTCGCCTCGTGCTCGACGATCGCGCCGGGATTCTTGACCTCGATGTACGGAAACGTGTGCGCGCCGCACTGCTTGCCGATCAGGAGCGAATCGCACTGCGTGTGGTTGCGCGCTCCCTCGGCGCCCTTCTCGACGCGCACGAGCCCGCGATACGTGTTCTGGCCGCGTCCGGCGCTGATGCCCTTCGAGACGATCTTCGACTTCGTGTTGCGACCGATATGGATCATCTTCGTGCCGGTGTCGGCCTGCTGGCGATGATGCGTCAACGCGACCGAGTTGAACTCGCCGACGGAATCGTCGCCGCGCAGCACGCAGCTCGGATATTTCCAGGTGATCGCGGAACCGGTCTCGACCTGCGTCCACGAGATCTTCGAGCGCGCGCCGCGGCAGTCGCCGCGCTTCGTGACGAAGTTGTAGATGCCGCCCTTGCCGTTCTCGTCGCCGGGATACCAGTTCTGCACGGTCGAATACTTGATGCTCGCATCGTCGAGCGCGACGAGTTCGACCACGGCCGCGTGCAGCTGGTTCTCGTCGCGCATCGGCGCGGTGCAGCCTTCGAGATACGAGACGCTCGCGCGCTCCTCGGCGATCAGGAGCGTGCGCTCGAACTGGCCGGTGTCGCGCGCGTTGATGCGGAAGTACGTCGAGAGCTCCATC
>DAISJF010000390.1:0-2916 GCA_036821625.1 Rhodanobacteraceae bacterium | reverse complement strand
AGCGCCGCGAAAGCCGCGTCGTAGGCCGGCTGCTCGCCCGCGGCATCGGCCGGGCCTGCCGGCGGCGCGCCGTTCGGCGCACCGAGATCGCCGCGTTCGTCTTCGTGCAGCTCGCCGACGTTCTTTCGCGCGCGCTCGGGAACCTCACCGGCACGCGCGGGCGCAGGTTCCTGCGCGGACGCCGGCGGTGCTTCCTCGCCGCGGCCGCCACCGAGCTCGATGTCCGGCGGCTGCGCGTTCTGGTTGGCGCCGGGGCCGCCGGGCGCAGGCGGCGCGCCGCCGGACGGTCCGTGCCCTTCCAGGCGACCGATGCGCGAATCGAGATCGATGTACTGATCCTTGTTGCGCTGTTTCGCTTCGTCGAGCTGGTGCTTGAGCTCCTCGACCTGGCCCTGCAGCTGCTGCACCTGCGCCTGCAGCGCCTGGATCTGGTTCACGAGGTCGACGGCATTGCCGCCGCTCTGTTGCTGCTGCTCGAGCCGCTCCACGCGCTCGGCCAGCGAAAGACGCTGGGCCTGTGCCGGGAACGCGACAACGGCGGTCGCGAGGACCGCCGTTGTCATGGCGAGGCGCCGCAGCGACGGCTTCTTCATCGCCGGTCTCACTTCGCGGTATAGATGATCTCTACGCGACGATTCTTCGACCAGCACGATTCCTCATGCTGACGGCAGACCGGACGCTCTTCGCCGTAGCTCACGACATTGAGCTGCGAGGACGAAGCGCCGGCCGCGGACAGCGCGCTCTGCACGGCATTGCCGCGGCGCTCGCCGAGACCGAGGTTGTACTCGCGCGAGCCGCGCTCGTCGGCGTTGCCCTCGAGGCGCACGCGCGCCTCGGGGAACTGGCGCAGGTAAGCGGCATGGCAGGCAACCTGTGCCTGGAATTCCGGCTTGATCTCGGTGCGATCGAGGTCGAAATAGATGACGCGCTGGCGCAGGCAGGAGTCCGTATCCAGGCTCTCGCGTGAGTACCTGCCCGTGGATTCCATCGGCGCGGTCGTGGTCGGCGGGGGCGCTTCCTCGGGCGGAGGCGCTGGCTTCGTCTTCTTCCCCGCGCAGCCGGCCACTGCGGCGACCAGTACGGCGGCGATCAGGATTCTTGCAATCTTCTTCATGGGTTGCCCCTTTCTATTGTCAGCAGGGTGAAAAATCGGGAAGCACGGTCTCGTTCAGCCTTTCCGAGCGCTGTTATTTCACATCTCGATTAACGCTGGCGGAACGGACCCCAGGCGGGCTCGCGCACGTCGCCATCGGCCAACACGAGCCGCTGGCGGACGCGGCCATCGGCGGAAACCGCATAGAGCACGCCGCGCGATCCCTCGCTGGTGGCGTACAGGAGCATGCTCCCGTTCGGCGCGAAACTCGGCGACTCATCCTGGTTGCCCGGCGACACCAGCGTCGTCTGATTGGTGGCGCGGTCTAGAACCGCAATACGATACACGTTTCCGTTGCCCTGCACCATTGCGAGCTTGATGCCTTTGGCATCGACGACGCTCGCGCGCGCGTTGTACTGGCCTTCGAACGTGATGCGCGTCGGCTCGCCGCCGGACGGCGAGACCTGATAGATCTGCGGCTTGCCGGCGCGGTCGGACGTGAAATAGATGCTCTGCCCGTCCGGCGCCCAGACGGCCTCGGTATCGATCGCGAAATGTTTCGTGATCTGGGTCAGCGCGCGGCTGCCCAGATCCATGATGTAGATGTCCGGATTGCCGCCTTTCGACAACGTCAGCGCGAGCCGGCCGCCGTCCGGCGAGAACGCCGGCGCACCGTTGATGCCCTTCGACGACGAGACCTGCTGGCGCGATCCCGTCGAGAGGTCCTGGATGAAGATCGAGGAATTGCCGCTCTCGAACGAGTTGTAGGCGAGTTTCTTCCCGTCCGGCGACCAGGCCGGCGACAGCAGCGGCTCGCGCGAGCGCACGATGACCTGCGGATTGAAGCCGTCCGAATCGGCGACCATCAGCGCGTACTGGATGTTCGGCGCCGTGCCGATCGCGGTCACGTATGCGATGCGCGTCCAGAACGCGCCGCGCACGCCGAGGATCTTCTCGTAGATGATGTCGGCGATCTGGTGCGCGACGTCGCGCAGCGCCGTGCGCTGGCCGCTGATGGCGAGGCCCGCCATGCGCTGCTGGCGCGCGACGTCGAACAGCTCGAACTCGACGCGCAGCGCGCCTTCGCCGGCTTCGGTGGCGCGGCCGACGACGAGATAGTCCTGCTTGAGCAGCCGCCAGGTCGCGAATTTGACGTCGGCCTCGCGGGTCGGCGTTTCCACGATGTCGGTCTTGGGCAACGCGCGGAACTGGCCCGAGCGCGCAAGGTCGTTGCGCACGACGTCGCCGATGTCGGTTTCGGGCGGCAGGCCGCCGCCTTCGAAGGCGAACGGCACGACCGCGATCGGGATCGCCGAAGCGTTGCCGTTGATGATGTCGATGCCGAGCTGCTGCTGGGCTGCGGCATCGCCGGATCGCGCACCGAGCAGCGCAGTGACGATCAGGAGCACCCAGAGCAGCAGCGTCCGGCACGAAGATGCAGGGTTCGGGAATCGGGTTGAACGAGTCATCATGATCATCCGTCGTATCTGAAATTGAAGCGGATCGAGCGCTGGAACACTTTTTCGTATCCCTGATAGGGCAGCGGCGCGGCCTTCATGACCGCCTGCTCGATCGAATTGCGCGTCACCGGGTCAGCGTTGCATGGCGAGGCGACGGTGACCGAGATCACGTCGCCGCCCGGTATCTGCACGATGTTGAGGCTGCAGCGCAAGCCCGGGTTCGCGCTGTCCGGACGGTTCCAATTGTTGGTCACTGCACTCTGAATCGCAGCCGCATAGCGCGCCGCGAGGTCGTCGTCCTTGCCGCCTGAGCCGGTCTGCGCCTGCGCGGCGTCCTGGTCCGCCAACTGCTGGATGCGCTCC
>DAISJF010000389.1:0-2920 GCA_036821625.1 Rhodanobacteraceae bacterium | reverse complement strand
GCGCCGGGATCGGCCTCGCGGCCGAGATCGAGCGCGAGCGCGCGAACCGCGATCCCGTGCGCGAGGTTCAGGCCCGCCGCCAGCGCATCGAGGTCGCGACGATCGGAGGCGACCAGCAGGAGCGCGTAGTGCTCGCGCGCCAGATCCGCAGCGAGCGCGCGGCCGAGACCGCTCGAAGCGCCGATCACGATCGCCGTCGCGGGTGCGCGTTCGCTCACAGCGCGAGTCTCCGCGCGAGCTCCGACGTGTGCAAGCCGCCCGGATTGAACGCGGCGAGGCGCGCCCGCGTCGCTTCGAAACCAGTGACGGCGCCGCGCGCGGTCGATGCGTCGAGCGTCGATTCCTTGATCAGGTTCGCGCGACCGCCGTGCGCGATCGCGATGTCCGCCAGTGCTTCGAGGAAAGCGCGCTGACGCGGCTCAGCAGGCGAGGGCAGCTGCAGCGCCAGCGCGATGCCGGCGCCGTCGAACGAGAAGCCATCCGCGGAACCGGCGAACAGCTTGCTCGCGATCAGCGCGATCAACGGCCGGTCGCGCGCGACCCGCTCGGCGAGGAGACCGGCGAAATCGTCGAAGCGCGCATGCGGAACGAGCCATTGCGCCTCGACCATGCCGGCGCGGCCGAACCCGGCGAAGTACCTGCGCGCATCGTTCAGCGGAAACAGCGCCGCGGCCAGCGACAGCGGCGACTGGCCCGCGCGGCACCAGCGCGCGTGAAGCCAGGTGTTCGCGACGGCGATGCCGGCGCGATTCCACAACGCGAACGGCCACGGTTCCACGTGCGCGGGCAGATCGCCGCTCGCCGACGGGATCGCTGGCTCGACACCGCTCGCGACGTCGCTGACGAGACCGACGCGGATCACGCCGCGGCCGAACTCACCGGATCGACCGTCGTGCCAGCCATACAGGACCGGTGCGTTGGCTGCTTCGCGCAGCACGCGCGCGGCGTCGGCGAGATTCGCGACGGGCATCCGCCGCTGCACGAGCGCAGCCGGGGTGCGCGCGAGGCGCAGCGTCACGCGCGTGATGACGCCGGTCAGGCCGAAGCCCGCGAACGTCGCCGCGAAGAGCGCCGCGTTTTCCTGCGCGCTCGCGACGAGGACGTCGCCGTTCGCGGTCCAGAGCTCGATGCGTTCGACGACCGCGCGAAATGTCCCGTCGCGCGCCGGATTCTTGCCGTGCACGTCGGCCGCGATGCAGCCGCCGACCGTCGCCGCCGGATGACCCGGAGCAACGGCCACATACCAGCCGCGCGCGAGCGCGAAGCGCTGCACGTCGCCGATGCGCGCGCCGGCTTCGACGACGAGGCGACCGTCGTCCGCATCGAACGCGAGAATGCGATCGAACGCGGCCAGCGACTGGCTGACCGCGTCCGCGCCGAAGCTCGCCGCGACGTAGGAAACGCCGGAACCGCGCGCGATGCGCGCCGTGTCGCGCGGCAGCGCGGCGATGAGACGATAGCGATCCGGCCGTTGCACGCGGCAGCGCGCCGCGAAGCGGCGATCGAAACTCGCAAGTTCGACTTCCGCGAGCGCAAGACCGCGCGTGTCGGCTCGACCGGCGGGATTCAAGCGGATTCTTCCTCGGCTTCTTCGCCGGTATCGACTTCGAACAGCTGCTGCAGATCCTTGCGCGCTTCCTTGGTGGTCTGCAGCAGCGCCGTCTCGTCGTCGTAGACCGGATACTGGTCGGAGAGCACGCGTTCGTCGTGCTCGCGGAAGCGGCGCAGATGCTCGGCCGCCGTCGCCTCGTCGTAGCCGAGCGCCAGCAGCACGTGCCGCGTCAGCTCGAGGCTCGAGAAGAACGTATCGCGCACGATCTCGTCGACGTTGAGATCCATCAGCCGGAAAACGTGCTGGCGATTGCGCGCGCGCGCGAACACCTTGAGGTGCGGAAAATGCCGCTTGAGCAGGCGCGCCGTGCGCAGGTTCTCTTCGGGATTCTCGGTCGCGATCACGAAGATCTCGGCCTTGTCGGTCTGCGCGGCGCGCAGGAGATCGAGCCGCGTCGCGTCGCCGTAGAACACCTGATTGCCGAACTGACGCACGAAATCGACCTGTTCGGCATCGCGCTCGAGCGCCGCGAACGAGATGCGATGCGCGTTGAGCACGCGCGCGACGATCTGGCCGACGCGGCCGAAGCCGGCGATGATCACGCGCGGTTGCACGCCGTCGATGGGGTCGAACTCGCGTACGGGCTGCTTCTTCCGGTCGCCCGGCGCGATCTCGACGCGCAGGCGCACGAGCAAGGGGGTAGCCGCCATCGAGAGCGTGATGATCAGCATCAGGAGATCGCGCTGCGCCGGGTCGAGCAGGCCGTTCGAGGCGGCCAGCGTGAATACGACGAACGCGAATTCGCTGCCCTGGCAGAGGATCGCGGCCAGCGCGATCGATTGCGCGTTGTCCTCGCGCGCGGCGAAGCGCGAGATCGCGTAGAGCAGGATTGCCTTCAGCGCGAGCATCGCGACGAGCAGGCTGCCGACGAGCTGCGGATCGTGCATCAGGCGCTCGACGTCCAGCGACATGCCGACGCTGATGAAGAAGAGACCGAGGAGGAGGCCCTTGAACGGCTCGATCTGCGCTTCGATCTCGTGGCGGTATTCCGAATCGGCCAGCAGCACGCCGGCGATGAACGCGCCGAGCGACATCGAGATGCCGACGAGCTCCATGATCCAGGCCGTGCCGATCACGACCAGCAGCGCCGTCGCCGTGAACACTTCCGGCGCGCCGGCGCGCGCGGCGGCGCGAAACATCGGGCGCAGCAGATAGCGGCCGCCGACGATCACGACCGCGATCGTCGCGATCACACGCAGCGCCGCCAGCGCACCGGCGCCCGGGCCCGCTGTCGGGTGCGCGAGGGCGAGCGCCGGAATCAGTGCGAGGATCGGAATCGCAGCGACGTCCTGAAACAACAGGATCGCG
>DAISJF010000388.1:0-2994 GCA_036821625.1 Rhodanobacteraceae bacterium | reverse complement strand
GCGCCGCCGAGCGAGGATTTCGAGCGCTTCTCGGTGCCGGCGAGCGACGCACCGCGCGTATCCATCGTGCTTCCTGTCTACAATAAGATTGCCTACACGACGGCCTGCCTGCGCTCGATCGCAGCGCACGCCGGTGCGATTCCGTTCGAGGTCATAGTCGTCGATGACGCTTCGACCGACGCGACGGCGAAGCGCCTTTCCGATGTCGAAGGCATCCGCGTGCTGCGCAACGCCGAGAATCTCGGCTTCGTCGGCACGTGCAACGCCGGCGCGACGGAAGCGCGCGGCGCGTTCGTCGTGTTTCTCAACAACGACACGCAGGTCACGTCCGGATGGCTCGAAGCGCTGGTGCGCTGCGCCGAAGAAGCGCCGGAGGCCGGACTCGTCGGCGCCCGGCTGATCTATCCCGATGGCCGCTTGCAGGAGGCCGGCGGCATCGTCTTCAGCGACGGATCGGGCTGGAACTACGGACGCTTCGACGATCCCGACGATCCGCGCTACGCATTCCGGCGCGAAGCCGACTATTGCTCGGGCGCCGCGATACTGCTGCGCACCGATCTGTTCCGACGTCTCGGCGGCTTCGACGCGCGTTACGCGCCGGCCTACTACGAGGACACCGATCTCGCATTCGCCGTGCGTGCCGCCGGAAGCAAGGTCTACTACGAGCCCGCCGCGACCGTCGTGCACTTCGAAGGAATCACTTCCGGAACCGACACCGCGACCGGCATCAAGCGCTTCCAGCCGATCAACCGCGAAAAGTTCCTCGACAAGTGGAAGCTCGCGCTCGCGCGACAACCTGCGCCGGGCACGCCGATCTGGCGCGCCTCGTCGCACCGCGCGACGAAGCGCGTGCTGATCGTCGACGCGACGACGCCGACGCCGGATCAGGATTCGGGCTCGCTGCGCATGGTGAACCTGATGCGCGTGCTCGGCGATCTCGGCTGCCGCACGACGTTTCTGCCGGACAACCGGCTCTGGGAAGAACGCTACACGCCGGCGCTGCAAGCCCTCGGCGTCGAAGCGCTGTACGCGCCATGGGCGGTCGATCCGGTCAGGTTGTTCCGCGAACGCGGCGCAGAGTTCGACGCAATCGTGCTGTCACGCCACTACATCGCGGCGAGCTACGTCGGCCTCGCGCGCCTGTATGCACCGCGCGCGAAGCTGATCTTCGACACGGTGGATCTCCACTATCTGCGCGAGCAGCGCGCGGCGGAGCTCCACGGCGCTGCCGATCTCGCGCGCCACGCCGCGCGCACGCGTGCGCAGGAGCTCAAGCTGATCCGCGAATGCGACGTGACGCTGGTCGTCAGCGATGCCGAACAGGCGCTGCTTGCCAAGGACGCGCCCGGCGCGCGCGTCGAGGTCCTGTCGAACGTGCACGAGGTTTACGGCTGCCGGCGACCGTTCGGCGAACGGCGCGATCTCGTCTTCGTCGGCGGCTTCCAGCATCCGCCCAATGCCGACGCGGTGACATGGTTCGTGCGCGAGATATTTCCGCTCGTGCGCGAGAAACTGGAGGACGCGAAGTTCCATATCATCGGCAGCAAGGTGCCGCCGTCGATCACGGCGCTCGCTGACGATCGCGTGATCGTGCACGGTTACGTCGAGGACATCGCTCCTTACATGGACGGCTGCCGCGTGTCCGTCGCGCCGCTGCGCTACGGCGCGGGCGTCAAGGGCAAGGTGAACATGGCGATGAGTTATGGGCTGCCGGTCGTCGCGACGCCCACCGCGGTCGAAGGCATGCACGTCGAACCCGGCGCAGACGTGATGGTCGCCGCCGATCCCACGACGGTCGCGGATGCGGTCGTCCGCGTCTACGACGATGCGAATCTCTGGAATTTGCTGTCCGCCCGCGGCCTCGACAACGTGCGGCGTCACTTTTCGTACGATGCGGCGCGCGCGTCGCTGCGCCGCATCCTGTCGCTTTAGGCCGCGCCACGCTTCCAGAACGGCGCGACGAAATGGTCGCGCGCGCGCCGGAGAAAGAATGCACCGGTTGCCAGGCAGATCAGCACGGCGACGATCGACGCATAGCAGGTGCGGAAACTGCGAGTGCCGATCACCGCCGCTCGCAGCGACGAAGCTGCGCTGCGCCTTCAGTCCGCTCGCATTCGCGTCTGCTGCCAGCGCCGACTTGCCGGAGCCAGTCGCCAGGCGGAATCCTGCACGGCGCTCGTGCCGTATTCAAAAATCCGCTCGCGCAGCACCACGCCGCGGTCGTCGTCGAAGTGAGCCAGCGTGCCCGCCCGCGTCCCGTACTGCGCACTCCCGCGCACGAACACCGGCGCGAGCAGCCGCTCGAGCTCGAGGCCGACACCCGTATCCGGCAGCGCCGCGTCGGCGGGTAGCTGCTGATCGAGCAGCAGATCGAGCAGTGCGTCGTCGTCGACACCGTCCGACGCGATCGCTTCGACAAAGCGCTGCCGCAACCGCTCGGTCTTCGGCCAGTGCACGCCGATGGGTCCGTTGCTGATCACGTGCACGCCGTCGTCGAGCCGACGCGGCGCCGCGTCGGCCGTGCCATAGGCCCAGGTTTCGCGTCGATCGCCGACGATGAGATTGAATGCGCCGTAGCTCTCGACGTCGCCGTGCACGGCATCCAGGAAATCATCCGGACTCGCGTCGCCCAGCACGAAGTCGCGCACGAGCCAGCCGCGCGAACGCGGTGCCGTCGCCGGTAAGCCGGATCGCACATTGGTCACCGCGGCGTGGCGCCCGTCCGTGCGAACGGCGAGCCACGCGCCGCCGGCGACGAGATCGCGTCCGCCGACGACACGCGGATCTTCTTGCCACGGCGCAGCCGTCGCACTCGCGCGCGCGCGGAATTCATCGCGGTTGCCGAGCAATACGAGCGGCTTGCCGGGCACAGCACGGATCGCAATCAGCAGGAGGCACATATGCTTGTCATCAGACGCCGTGCTGTTCGCCTCTCCGCTTGCGGGAGAGGCCGCACCGGAGGCGCGCGCGAGCGCTTCCTCTTCGCCGCGGCAC